>NZ_JBFRFE010000007.1:0-23017 GCF_052114665.1 Stenotrophomonas sp. 2YAF22
GGCGCTTGGGCGGTAACGCCCTTTACCTTCGATGCCACCAGGTCATAGCCGCGGTCCACATGGGCGCCGGCGGTGGCAAAACCGTTCTGCAGCTTGCCGGCCACCCACTGCCCGTCATTGCCGATGGCCGTGGCCGTCCGCTCGCCAAAGGCACGCGTCCCCTCGGCATCCGCATGTGCTTGCCGCGATGCGAGCACCGCACGCTGCTCGCCCGTAGTACGTGCCCTTTCGGCCTCTTTGGCCAACCTGTCGGACGCGTCATCCAAACCAATCCGACCGGCTACCCACGACAGTGCGGACATGCCATGGGAACTGGCCTGCGACTGCGCGCGGTGCAGGGTTGCCTCTATGCCTCCGGTCAGCTCGCGCCCGGAGGCGATCACGGTGGTGGTCGCCCGGGTACCCACTTGGAGCGTGGTCGATCCCATGTTCACGACCTGGCCAATGGCCATGCCCTGGGTCCTGAGGATCTGCTCTGCGCCATCGCCGACCCTGTCCAGCACATGCGCGCCAGTCGCACCCGCGCGTTCAACCTGCTCACCGATCACACGCCCACCGCGCATGCCGTAACCAGTGGCGTGCAGCACCGTGGACAGCGGTCCAGCCAGCTCTGCAACCTGGCTTGGCGCCGCTACCTGCGAACGATTGACGATATTGCCCTGTGCGTCGCGTGCCTTGGCCTCGAGCAGCAGTTCGGCACGGCCAGCGGCAACCGGGATATTGCGCAGGGCTTCCTGCCCCGGCTGGGTCGCCAGTTGTTCGATGAACTGCGCTGCGGACGTCTGCGCACCCGGTGGCATCATCTCGCGCAGTTTGTCGCCCACCAGCTTCTGCATGGCGGGCTCCTTCAGCAACATGCCCATTTCATTGGCAAGCACGCCATAGCCGCGACGCTGCTGCTCGCTCAGGCGCTGCATGCCGTTCTGCACGTCATTCAGCACCTCGCCGGTGGTCTGGTAGGTGTGCACGCTTTGTTGCGGGTTGAAGGTGGGCAGACCATTTTCCTTCGCGAAACGAGCCGCCGTTTCCGGATGCAGGCCTGCCGCATTGAAGGTGGTAGCCCGTGCGCCGGTGACGGCCGACGCGGCGGAAGCCATGCCGCCACCGAGGGAGTGACCGGCGATTTCGAAGTTATTGCCAATGCGATCATTCAGCTGCGTGGCAAGTGACATGGCGCGATCGTAGTAGTCGCTTCGCATCCCAATGCCTTGCTGCCCATTGTTCAGAAAATCCTCGCCGCCCGACTCACGCCATCCATTCGGTGCAAGAGGATCGGCGATCTTACCGGTAGAGCCTTTGTAGACCACCACCGGCTTTGCGTCTGCACCGAAAAGCGCTTTGTCGGGAACATATATTTCCGCACGGAATCCAGACTGCGGCGGTTGCAGAAGCTCACGCAACTCTTCGTCAGACATGTTGATGCCTGCAGCGCGCAGTGCATCCGGATCGGAGCTGCCGCGCGTCCATCCCACGGGAGGCGCACCTTCGTGCTTGGCTGATTGATAGACATCAGCTGCGAGACCAGACATTTCACGCGCGTGATAGGTCTCCTGAAGACGATCAGCTTCCCTGTCATTGCCGCTTTCCCGCAGCTGTTGAACGAGAAGATTCTGCTGCTGGAGGGCGCGCGCACGCGCCTCGATGTCGGTTCCATTCATGGCAAACTCCATTGCGCCGGGCACGGGCTTGGGCACGCGATGCTTATCGATTATCAGAACTTTTTGCTAATGTCACGTTTCAGCCCAATCATCAGGATGATAATGCCCATTCACTTTCACAAATGTGTGCAGAAAGCCCTCATCTCCGCGGCTTGTCTCACACTTTTGTTGATCAGCGGCTGCGCGGCATCATCGAGTCATGGAGCAGACAACTACTTTGAAGGGAGGGCTCTGCAGCTTGCCATCGCCACGGAAAGCGGCGATTCAAAGGCCATTCGCCGCCTCATCGGTGAAGAGGGTGTCGATCCGGACAAGACGTTCTCGCGTGAAGACGGGATTCCCATGGTCGCCTGGCCTCTACGCACAGGCAGTCTGGACGGCCTCCGCGCACTTCTTGAAAACGGGGCAGATCCAAATGCCCGCGCTTACAAGGTCGTGGATGGCCGCAGACTTGGCTACAACAACGCCATGGTCTACGCCGCAAAGCTGGACGACGCGCGCTACCTGCAGTTGCTGCTCAAGTACGGCGGCGATCCCAACACGCGGAATTCGGCAGGCGAAACGTTGCTGTTTCAAGCCTTCATCGCAGGCAATCAGTGGGAGAACGTGAAACTTCTGATTGAGAATGGAGCGAACATCAATGAATCCAATCGCGGCACCGCCGACACAGTCCTCAGCTGGTACACCACCCGGGGTGGATTCGAGCATGCCTATTGGCTGCTGGAGCACGGGGCCGACCCTACGGTGATGCTGAAATCATCCATCGGCGCTCCCGACAGAATGCTGATCGCCGAGCACATCTTCTGGGGCATCACTACACCCGATCTTCTGCCATGGCAGAAGAAGTGCCAGCAGTGGCTTGTCGCCCGGGGCATCCCTCGTCCCCCGATGCCAAAAGGCATCCGCGACAAGCGTGAAGCCTTCGGCTTCCCCACAAAGGAAGAAGACATTCCGCTGCTCTGATTCCTGTCTCAGCTGCCGGAAAGCAGCACGCAGTCATCCGGCAGATGCATGCGAACCCTGCCCGCCACGCATTCGATGCGGAAGAGGCGTGCCTGCACCGGTTCGCCGTCCAGGTTCAACGTCAACGGTTGCGTTGCGTCGATCTGCAGCCACGGCAGCTGCGCGCGCGTGGCGACACGTTCAAGCGCCGCCTCCTTGCCGCCGGTCAGCATCTGTCCAAGGGTGGCTGCGACTTCACCCTCCAGTTCCGGCACCACGGTGACGTCCAGCAGGCCGTCATCGATCAGTGCCTGCGGGCACAGCTGCTGGCCGCCACCGGCCTGACGGCCGTTGCCGATGCCCAGTGCGATGAACCCGCCTTCCCACTGGAAGTCCGGCCCGCTCAGGCGTGCGGTGATCGGTTCGATGCGGCCGAGCTTGGCGATGCCGGTGATGACATAGGCCAGGCCGCCGAGCATCTTCTTCAACCCCGCATCGGTTTCCACCGTGACCTGGGTGCCGAAGCCACCGCTGGCGAGGTTGGCGCACCACCATGGCTTGCCGTCGGCATCGACGCGCAGCAGATCCATCGGGCGTGGGTGGCCGCCGGCAATCAGCGCGAAGGCCTCCTGCGGCTCCACCGGAATGCCAGCAGCGGTGGCGAAATCGTTGGCGGTGCCCATCGGCACCAGCGCCAGCGAAGGCAGCGCCTCAGCCGGCTCGTCGCGATGCGCCAGCGTCTCGGCGACCGCGCTCAGCGTTCCGTCGCCACCGGCCGCCACGATCACGTCCACGCCGTGGTCGATGGCCTCGGCGACATAGCGCTCGGCATCACCATCTTCCCAGGTCACCCGCACTTCCAGCTGCACGCCGCGTTCGCGCCAGTGGCCCACGGCCTCGCGCAGGTCATCGTTGCCTGCGGACTTGCCGTTGAGGATCAGGCGCCAGCGCGGTGTGCTCATGCGGTGCTTCCAGGGAAGGGCGGCACAGGCTAGCAACCGCGCGTTCGGGGCCAGTGAAAGGAAGAGGCCACCGTTCAGGTCAGGGCGCTGGGCTCGCCCGCGCAGCATGTCATGCAGGTGTCATCGGCCACCCGGAGAATGGAAGGCCATAGCAGGGACGACGGATGGAGGCAGGATCAGCCTCCCACGCATGCAGCAAGGCCACGCCAGTGTTTGGCGTGGCTTTTTTTACCCATCGCGCGGGTGTAGAGGCCGGTTCACAGGTAAGCCTCGATGGGACCGTGCAGGAGGCAGCTGTCGAAGGCATCGATGCTGCACAACATCGCTTCATCAATTGCGTACTCCTGCAACAGAAGGTCGAGCGCCGGAATTCCGGTCACGAACCTGCGTTCCACCCGCGTCTGCGCGTCCTGCATGGCGTAGTCGTAGTCGAAGCCATAGGCGGTCTCGGTGAAGCGTGCGGCATGGGTGATCAAGCGCAGCTCGTAGGTGTCTTGTTCGCCAGGAATGACATGGGCGAAGCAGCGCAACCCGGCGCCCACCGAAGCCAGCTCCGCTGCCAGCGCCCATCCCTTTTCAAGCGCCGAAAATGGCCGCGGCGGCGGCGATGGGTGGCGGCGACGCCAAAGCATCATGGCGCGTTCCACGTCATGGCCAGCGGCCTGCAGCTCGATGGCGGCCTCGGCGGCACCCAACCCTGTGCGGTGCCCGTAATCGGCCACGAGCTGATCAACCACCAAGGCGTGCGCCTGTGACAGGTCACCGCCGGCAGCCTCCAGCGCCTGCCTGCAGACAGCAATCGAAGCCGGCAGCCGCTGTCGGAGTGCGGCAATGGCGTATTTCATCGGCACACCAGTCACCAGGATACGGCCTACCCGGCGAATGCTTTCAGCGCCTCACCTTCCAACCGGTACACCGTCCACTCGTCCTGCGGTCTGGCGCCGGCTGCGGTGTAGAACTCGATGGCCGGCGTGTTCCAGTCCAGCACCGACCACTCGAAGCGACCACAACCTTCAGCTACCGCCTGGCGGGCGATGTACTTCAGCAGCGCTTTTCCCGCGCCGGAGCCACGTTTTTCCGGGCTCACGTACAGGTCTTCCAGGTAGATGCCCTTGCGCCCCAGCCAGGTGGAATAGTTGTAGAAATACACCGCGTAGCCGATGGCTTCGCCGTTCGCCTCGCAGACCAGCGCGCGGGCGGTGGCGTCGGCGCCGAACAGGCTTTCGGCGATGCCGATCTCATCGGTCTGCACCGACTGCTCGGCCTTCTCGTAGATCGCCAGTTCGCGGATGAACCGAAGGATCAGGCCAGCATCGGCGACGGTGGCCGGACGGATGTTCAACACGGCCACCGTGCTCATGGCTCAGCCCCGCGCTGCAGCGACGTTGGCGCGCATCTGCGCGATCACGTCCTGGTAGCTGGTCTTGGCGTTGAAGATGGCCGAGCCGGCGACGAACGTGTCGGCGCCAGCGGCGGCGATCTCGCCGATGTTGTCGGCCTTCACGCCACCGTCGATCTCCAGGCGGATGTCACGGCCGCTGGCATCGATCTTCTGGCGCACCACGCGCAGCTTGTCCAAGGCCGACGGAATGAAGGCCTGGCCGCCGAAGCCCGGGTTGACCGACATCAGCAGCACCAGGTCGAGGTCGTCCAGCACCCAGTCGAGGATGTCCACCGGGGTGGCCGGGTTGAGCACGATGCCCGGCTTGCAGCCCAGCGAGCGGATCAGCTGGATGGTGCGATGGACGTGGCGCGAGGCTTCCGGGTGGAAGCTGATGTAGGTAGCACCGGCCTCGGCGAAGTCCGGGATGATGCGGTCCACCGGCTCGACCATCAGGTGCACGTCGATCGGCGCGGTGACGCCGTGCTTGCGCAGGGCTTGGCAGACCATCGGGCCGATGGTCAGGTTGGGCACGTAGTGGTTGTCCATCACATCGAAATGGACCCAGTCGGCACCCGCGGCCAGGACGTTGTCGACTTCCTCGCCCAGGCGGGCGAAGTTGGCCGAGAGGATGGAAGGAGCGATGAGGCAGTTGGACATGGCCGGGGCCTTCGGAACGGGGAAAGGGGTCTCCCGCCCGCAGGCGGGGCAATGGGGTCAGCGCTTGCGCAGGGTCTTGATGCGGTCGTAGGCGGCGTTGATGCGCCGCGACTTCTGCTCGGCCTGCTGCTGCAGCTCGGGGGCAGCGCCGCCCAGCTTGTCGGGGTGGTACTGGGAGATCAGCTTGCGGTAGGCGCGCTCAACCTCGGCATCCGTGGCCTCGGAGGTCAGCCCCAGCTCGCGGTACGGGTTCTCCTTGTTCAGGCGGAACCAGTCGCTGTCGAAGGCATGCCCCAGCAACAGGCCGACCACCGCGCCGAACAGCGGATTGGGCCGGAACAGCAGGGCGCCGGCGATGAATCCGAGCAGTTTTCCGTACCAGCGCATGGCGCTCCGGGGTCGGCCGACGAAATGGACGCTCATTTTACGTCACAGCGGGCCCGGACCGCTTTACACTAGGCCGCCCGCTGACCAGTTGCGGGCCCGCCGGGTCCGTTGGGCAGCCGTATCGACGAAGCCCCAGGAGTGCCCGTGCCAACCACGCTGTTGCAATCCGATCTCCCCGGCCTGCCCTTGCGCCACCGCGGCAAGGTGCGTGATGTGTTCGATATCCCGCGCGAGCGGCTGCCGGCCGGTACCCCACCGGGGGACTACCTCTTGATGGTCGCCACCGATCGCCTGTCGGCGTTCGACGTGGTCCTGCCCGACCCGATCCCGGGCAAGGGCGAGATGCTCTGCCAGGTGTCCAACTTCTGGTTCGCCAAGACCGCGCACCTGATGCCCAACCACCTGACCGGCATCGATGTGGCCAGCGTGCTGCCCGAGGGCGTGGACGCGGCCCTGTACGCCAAGCGCGCGGTGGTCACCCGCAAGCTGAAGCCGGTACCGGTGGAAGCGATTGCCCGTGGCTACCTGATCGGCAGCGGCTGGAAGGACTACCAGCGCACCGGCAAGGTCAGCGGCATCGAGCTGCCCGACGGCCTGCGCCAGGCCGAGCAGCTGCCCGAGCCGATCTTCACCCCCTCGACCAAGGCCGCCGTTGGTGACCATGACGAGAACATCGACTTCGACGCGATGGTGAAGACGGTCGGTGCGGAAATGGCCGAGCGGGTGCGCGACGCGACGCTGCGCATCTACAAGTTCGCGGCCGATTACGCACGCGAGCGCGGCATCATCCTGGCCGACACCAAGTTCGAGTTCGGCACCGACGCCGACGGTCGCCTGTACATCATGGACGAGATGCTGACGCCGGATTCCTCGCGCTACTGGCCTGCCGACGAGTACGAAGTGGGCACCAGCCCGCCGAGCTACGACAAGCAGTTCGTGCGTGACTACCTGGAGACGCTGGACTGGGGCAAGACCGCCCCGGGCCCGAGCATCCCGGCCGAGATCATCGAGCGCACCCGCGCCAAGTACGCCGAGGCGCTGCAGCGCTTGGCCGGGATCAGCGTCGACTGATTCCCCTGCGCCCCCGGCCGGTCTGGCCGGGGGCGTTCTGAATGCGGTAGTGCCGGCCGCTGGCCGGCAACCTCGCGAACTCGGCTATGCTGGGTTGCCGGCCAGCGGCCGGCACTACCGTTGTCCGACGTTGTCCGAGGAAGCGACGCAGCATGCAGACCACCACCCAGCTTGCGCGGCCGATCGACCGCTACTTCGCCAGCTATTCCGACGACCATCGCAACGTCATCAACCAGCGCATCCACGTGGTGGCGGTGCCGGCGATCCTGTGGTCGGTGGTGGCCCTGCTGTGGTGCGTGCCGCCGCTGATCACCTGGTTCCAGTACGGCATCTGGTCGGCGTTTGCGATGTTCAGCGCGTGGTGCTTCTACAACAAGCTGTCGCGTCCGCTGGGCATCGGCATGCTCATCCAGTTCTTCGTGTTCGGCTGCCTGTGCCGGCTGCTGGAAGCGGAAATCGGCCTGCACAACCTGCGCTCGCTGGCCATCGGCGTATTCGTCGTCGCCTGGATCGCGCAGTTCATCGGCCACAAGTTCGAAGGCCGCAAGCCCAGCTTCCTGACCGACCTGACCTACCTGCTGATCGGCCCGGCGTGGGTGATGGCCAAGGCCTATCGCAAGCTCGACTGGCGCTACTGACCTGCGTCGCCGCGTCGACGCCTTTGTTTCCTGAACGGGCAGGTGCCGTCACCCACACTGCACGGCGCGCCTGCCAGCCTGCCACGGTGACCTCCTCTCCTTGTCCCGCCCGGCGGCGGCGGTCCCTGTGCGACAGGGGCTGCGCTGTCCCTGCGTGGGCGTAGGGTGGACCTGCCAACCGGGTCCTGATGGGTCATCCGCGCGGCATGCTGCACCGCAGAAAAAATGAATCAGCGCACGTTACATGCAATTGATCGCTGTTCAATGGGTTTCGGCGACATTTGGCAGCCTGTTATGCTCCCTGACCTGCTCGTGAATCATGGATTCCCTGCATGCTCCCCAGCCTGCCCCTGCTGCTGGCCCTGCCGTTCCTGATGGCAGTGGCTGTCGCAGCCTTCCCCCGTAGTTCGCGCTCGACTGCTGCCTGGCTGGCGGCGCTGGCGCCGTTGGGCGGGCTGGCGATCCTCGCCTGGCTGACCCCATCGGTGCTCGATGGCCAGGTGGTGCGCACGATGGTGCCGTGGCTGCCGCAGATCGGCCTGGACTTCACCCTGCGCCTGGATGGGCTGGCCTGGATGTTCGCCGGACTGGTGCTGGGCATCGGCGCACTGGTGGTGCTGTATGCGCGCTACTACCTCAGCAGCCAGGACAACGCGCACCGCTTCTATACCTACCTGTTGCTGTTCATGGGCGCCATGCTGGGCATGGTGCTGTCTGGCAACCTGTTGCTGCTGATGGTTTTCTGGGAAATGACCAGCATCAGCTCGTTCCTGCTGATCGGTTTCTGGTCGCACCGCCAGGACGCGCGCGAGGGCGCGCGGATGGCGCTGGTGATCACCGGTGGCGGCGGCCTGGCGCTGCTGGCCGGCGTGCTGCTGATCGGCCGCATCGTCGGCAGCTTCGACCTGGACGTGGTGCTGGCCGCCGGCGAGCAGATCCGCGCCAGCGCGCTGTACCCCTATGCCCTGTTCCTGGTGCTGGCGGGCATCTTCACCAAGAGCGCGCAGTTCCCGTTCCACTTCTGGCTGCCGCACGCGATGGCCGCGCCTACCCCGGTGTCGGCCTACCTGCACTCGGCCACCATGGTGAAGGCCGGTGTGTTCCTGCTGGCGCGCCTGCACCCGGCATTGGCCGGCAGCGATCTGTTCTTCTACACGGTCAGCGGCATCGGTGCGATCACCCTGCTGATCGGTGCCTGGAACGCGATCTTCCAGCATGACCTGAAGGGCCTGCTGGCCTATTCGACGATCTCGCACCTGGGCCTGATCACCCTGCTGTTCGGCCTGTCCACGCCGATGGCGGTTGTCGCCGGCGTGTTCCACATCATCAACCACGCCACCTTCAAGGCCTCGCTGTTCATGGCCGCCGGCATCATCGACCACGAGACCGGCACCCGTGACATGCGCAAGCTGGGTGGCCTGCGCAGGCTGATGCCGTTCACCAGCGCGCTGGCGATCATCGCCTCGCTGGCGATGGCCGGCATCCCGCTGCTCAATGGCTTCCTGTCCAAGGAAATGCTGTTCGCCGAAGCGCTCTCGGCGGGCGGCACCGACACCATGCGCACGGCGGTGTCGATCGCCGCGCTGCTGGCCGGTGTGTTCGGCGTGGCCTACAGCCTGCGCTTCGTGCACGACACGTTCTTCGGCAAGGGCCCGCATGGCCTGGACCGCGTGCCGCACGAGCCGCCGCGCTGGATGAAGGTACCGGTGGAAATCCTGGTGGTGATCTGCGTGGCGGTGGGTATCGCCCCGGCCGTGACCGTGGCCCCGGTATTGCACGCGGCAGCCGCCTCGATCCTCGGCAGCGCGATGCCCGAGTACAACCTGTCGATCTGGCATGGCTTCAACCTGCCGCTGGCGATGAGCGCCGCTGGCGTGGTCGGTGGCGTGGCCCTCTACTTCGGCCTGCGCAAGCTGATCGATCTGCACGCGGTAACCAACACCACGCCGGGACGCAACGTCTTTCACCACCAGCTGGACCTGCTGTCGGCCAGTGCGCAGCGGTTGACCGCCGGCATCGCCAACGGCAGCCTGCAGCGCATGCTGCTGGGCCTGGTGCTGGTGGCTATCGTGGTCGCCGCCGCGCCCTACATCGCCAACCCGGCCTCGCCGGAATGGACCAGACCGCAGCCGATACCGCTGCTGGGCTGGGCGTTGTGGCTGGTGATGATGTCCTGCGCGGTGGCGACCCTGCGCATGTACAAGCAGCGCCTGCTGGCCGTGCTGCTGGTCGGCGGCGTCGGCCTGATGGTGGCGCTGACCTTCGTGTTCCTGTCCGCACCGGACCTGGCGCTGACCCAGCTGCTGGTGGAGATGGTGACCCTGGTGCTGATGCTGCTGGGCATGAACTACCTGCCGGCACAGTCCGGTCCGGAGCGGCCGCGCTGGCGCAAGCGCCGTGATGCGCTGATCGCGATCGTGGCCGGTGCCGGCCTGGGCGCGCTGGCCTACAGCGCGATGACCCTGCCGCCGAACACCATGGCCGGCGAGCTGCTTGCCCGCGCCCTGCCCGAGGCATACGGCCAGAACGTGGTCAACGTGATCCTGGTCGACTTCCGCGGCTTCGATACCTTCGGCGAGATCACCGTGTTCGGCATTGCCGCACTGGTCGTGCATGCGCTGCTGCGTCGCACGCGGATGGCGCCGGAGCAGATCATGCCCGGTCCGCCGATCAAGCTGCCGGTGCCGGCCGATCTGGCCCAGATCATGTTCCCGCTGACCCTGACGGTCTCCATCTTCCTGTTCCTGCGCGGCCACAACGCGCCGGGCGGCGGCTTCATCGCCGGCCTGGTGCTGGCGGTGCCGCTGCTGATCCAGTACGTGATCCAGGGCACCGCCTCGGTGGAGTCACGCTTCGGCTTCGACTACATCCGCTGCATCGGTACCGGCCTGCTGATCGCCATCCTCAGTGGCGCCGCGTCGATGCTGTTCGGCGTGCCGTTCCTGACCAGCGGCCACCTGGACCTGCACCTGCCGTTGATCGGCGATGTACCGCTGGCCAGCGCGATTGGTTTTGATATCGGCGTGTACCTGGTGGTGTTCGGTGGCGCGATGCTGATGCTGTCGATGATGGCCACCGTCAAACCCTCGCGGACGCGCACCGCGCGCAAGGGCGAGATCGACCTGCAACGCCGCTCGGCACGTACCGGGGAGATGCACTGATGGAACTGGCCCTGGCCTCTGCAATCGGCGTGCTGACCGCCATCGGCATCTACCTGCTGCTGCGCGCGCGCAGCTTCGATGTGATCCTCGGCATGACCTTCCTGTCCTACGCCACCAACCTGCTGATCTTTGCCGGCGGCCGCGTGGTGCAGGGCAAGGCGCCGGTGCTGCAGGAAGGCGTGGAGAGCCACCTGGGCAACTACACCGATCCGCTGCCACAGGCGCTGGTGCTGACCGCCATCGTCATTGCCTTTGCGATGACCGCCGTCAGCATCGTGCTGGCCATGCGCAGCCGCAGCGACAACCACAGTGACCACGTGGACGCGCACGAGCCGGACGACGATGCACCGCCGCGCCGGGGCGAGGACCGCGCATGAATCATCTGGTGATCCTGCCGATCCTGGTACCGCTGCTCGGCGCTGCGCTGTCGCTGTTCGTTGAACACCGCCGCTATGGGCCGAAGGTGCAGCGCGCCGTGGCGTGGACCGCGCTGGGCGCGCTGGCGGTGGTGGTCGGCCTGTTGTTCGCCGACACCGCAGGCGGCGACATCCGCGTGTACCTGCTGGGTGACTGGCCGTCACGCCTGGGCATCGCACTGGTGGCCGACCGGCTGTCGGCGTGGATGCTGCTGACCACCCTGCTGCTGGCCATCCCCTGCCTGCTGCATGCGTGTTCCGGTTGGGACCGGCGCGCACCGCACTTCCATGCGCTGTTCCAGTTCCAGCTGGTCGGCCTCAACGGCGCCTTCCTGACCGGCGACATCTTCAACCTGTTCGTGTTCTTCGAGGTGATGCTGATCGCCTCTTACGGCCTGCTGCTCAGTGGCGGCCGTGGCCTGCGCATGCGCATCGGCCTGCACTACGTGGTGTTCAACGTCACCGCCTCGACCCTGTTCCTGATCGCACTGGGCCTGCTGTACGCCTCGCTGGGTTCATTGAACATGGCCGAGCTGTCGCAGCGCATCGCCGAAGTGCCGCCTGCGCAGCTGACCCTGGTGAAGGCGACGATGGGCCTGTTGCTGCTGGTGTTCTGTGCCAAGGCCGCGCTGATGCCGCTGTACCTGTGGCTGCCCGAATCGTATGCGCGTGCACCGGCTGCGGTGGCGGCACTGTTTGCGATCATGACCAAGGTGGGCCTGTATGCCGTGCTGCGCATCCAGATGTTGTGGTTCGGCGAGGATGCGGGGGCGATGGCCGGCTATGGCCGCGACTGGCTGCTGTGGGCCGGCGTAGCGACGCTGGTGCTGGGCGGCCTGGGCGCGTTGGCCGCCGCGCGCCTGCGCGTGCTGATTTCGTACCTGGTGATCGTCTCGGCGGCCACGTTGTTCATCGCCTTCTCGGTGGGTACGCCTGAGGTGCTGTCGGCCGGCCTGTACTACCTGCCGCACAGCAGCTTCGTCGCCGCCGCACTGTTCCTGGTCGCCGACCTGATCCGACGCCGCCGTGGCGGCGCCAGCGACCGCAAGGAAGTGATCGCACCGATGCCCGGCAAGGAGACCCCTGCCGTGCTGTTCCTGATTGCGGCGGTGTCGGTGGCCGGCCTGCCGCCGCTGTCCGGCTTCCTGGCAAAGGCCGCGCTGTTGGCCGGCATGCCCGCCCAGTACACCGGCGCGGTGTGGACCGCGGTGCTGGTCAGCAGCCTGCTGGTCATCATGGGCCTGACCCGCGGCGGCATCCGCCTGTTCTGGCGCGTGCCGCTGCCCGATCCCGATGCACCGCCACCGCGCAAGGCGCCGCTGCGTCGTGTGGAGCTGTTTGCCGCCTGCATCCTGCTGGCCTACGGCATCGGCATGACATTGTTCGCTGCCCCGCTGATGCAGCACACCGACGCCATCGCCACCCAGCTGCTGCAGCCGGGCGACTACGTGCAGCAGTTGCGCGCGACCACGCCGGAGATCCGCCAGCCATGACCGCCAAGCGTTCCCCGATCCGCCGCCTGCTGCCTTCGCCCGCGCTGAGCGTGATGGTGGTGGTGTTCTGGCTGTTGATGTCCGACAGCTTCACGCTCGGCCAGTTCCTGCTGGGCGTGCTGCTGGGGGTGGTGATTCCGCTGTTCGCTGCGCGCCTGGACCGCGAGTTCGCCCGCATCGGCACCCTGCGGCCGCTGCCGAAGCTGCTGTTCGTGACCCTGTGGGACATCCTGATGTCCAACATCCGCGTGGCCATCCAGGTACTGGGCCCGGAAAAGAACATCCACCCCGGTTTCATCTGGCTGCCGCTGGACATCGCCAACATCCACGGCATCGCCGCGCTGACCAGCATGATCACCCTGACCCCCGGCACGGTGTCGGCCGCCCTCAGCGACGACCGCAAATTCCTGCTGGTGCACGTGCTGCACCTGGAAGACCCGCAGGAGCTGATCGACACGATCAAGCGCCGTTATGAAGCCCCGTTGATGGAGATCTTCCCATGACTGGATTCCAGATCATCCAGACCACCCTGGTGGTGTGCATGCACGTGGTCGGCCTGGCCATGCTGCTGGCCACCTGGCGCCTGCTGCGCGGGCCGACCGTGCCCGACCGCATCCTTGCACTGGATACGCTGTCGGTGACCGCCATCGCCGAGCTGATGCTGTTCGGCATGTACCTCAATTCGGCGATCTACTTCGAGGCGGCACTGATCATCGCCATGCTCGGCTTCGGCAGCACCGTGGTGCTGAGCAAGTTCGTGCTGCGCCGGGACATCGTCGAATGATCACCTTCATCCAGATCGCGCTGTCGATCCTGCTTCTGTTCGGTTGCTTCTTCATCCTGGTCGGCGCACTGGGCCTGGTGAAGCTGTCCACCTTCTTCAAGCGCCTGCACGCGCCGACCAAGGCCAGCACGCTGGGCGTGGGCTGCGTGCTGGTGTGCTCGGTGTGCTACCACATCTTCCTGGGCCAGGACCCGCAGCCGCGCGAGCTGCTGATCACCGTGTTCCTGTTCATCACCGCACCGATCAGCGCGCACCTGATGGCCAAGGCCGCACTGTCGCTGCTGATGGAAACGCGCCCCAGCCTGCCGGGCAACGAGCGTGCCGAAGACGAGCAGCTGCCGCCGCCGGAACCGGAGCGGGAAGAGGAAACCACCGCGCGTTGACGGTGGGTGCCGACCGTTGGTCGGCACGACCCCGGATAACCGCCAGTAGAGCCAGGCCATGCCTGGCTGCGAGTTCGCCGAGGTTGCCGGCCAGCGGCCGGCACTACCTCAGACCGGTGTGACCAGCGCGATTTCCAGCCCCAGCCAGGCCACGAACGCGCCCAGCAGTACCGCACCTTCGATGCGGCTGATGCGCAGGTCGCCGCGCAACATCGGGTACAGCACCAGTGCGAAGGCCAGCAGCGCCGGCAGTTCCAGGCGCACGAACGAGGCCGGCAATGCCAGCGGCTGCAGCAGCCCCATCGCACCGATCACCAGCATCAGGTTGACCACGCTGGAGCCGAGCACGTGGCCCAGCACCATGTCGCCGTGACCACGGCGTGCTGCCGCGACCGCGGCCGCCACCTCCGGCAACGCAGTGCCGATCGCCACCGGCAGCAGACCCACCAGCAGCGGCGTCCAGCCCAGCGCGGCGCCGAAATCAGCGGCGGCACCGACCACCAGGCGCGCGCCCCAATACAACGCCAGTGCGGCAACCAGCAGGCGCAGCACGTTCAACGGCAGGCTGGTGCGGCTCAGGGCCGACTCGGCAATGATCGCCTGTACCTCGGCGCTCTCATGGCGCCCGCGTCGCAACAGCAGGAACTGCACCACCACGAACCCTGCCACCAGCACGCCGGCCTCCCAGCGCAGCAGCCGGCCATCGAGTCCGAACACGATCAGCAGCAGGCCCGCGGCCAGCAGCCCCCACCACAGCACGGCCTGCAGGCGCGCGCGCAGCAGCAACGGCGCCACCATCGCGGCCACCGCCAGGGTCAGGCCGAGGTTGACCACGCTGCTGCCGACGGCATTGCCCAAGGCCAGCTCCGGCTGGCCCACCACCAGCGCGCGGGCGTTGACCGCCAGCTCCGGAAGCGAGGTGGTGATGCCCAGCAACAGCAGGCCTGCGGTGAATGCACTGGCGCCGAAACGCTGCGCCAGGCCGGACACGGCTTTGACGATGGAGTCCCCACCCAGGGCCAGCAATAGCAGGCCGAGCAGGAACCAGGCAATGGCAATAGCGATCATCGGGCGCTCCCCAGCGGTCGTGGCGCGATTCTACGCTCGGCCCACCCACGGCGGGTGAGCCGAGGATGGCCGATCAGCCGCAGCCTTCGGCGTAGTCCACCTGCGGGGTCCTGCCGACCCGCCAGGCGCCGACCTTGCCGTCAGCGCCGAGTGCAAAGTCGATGATCGCCGCTCCCTCCTGCGCCGGGCGCACGCGCAGGTGCTGGGCCTTGTCGTCGTACTTGTCCGGGCCGACGTCGGCGCGCTCGGGATAGAGCACCTGCAGCTCACCCAGGGTCATGCCGACCCGGCCGCCGCCGGGCGCGACGATCGCCTGGCTGCGAACGTCGTAGCGGACCAGCTTGCGCGCCTCGAACATCAGACGCGGGTCTTCGGCCCCCTGCGGGCGCAGGAAGTAGCAGCCTTCATTGGCATCGTCGGCAGGCAGCGGCTTGCCAGCGGCATCGGTACCCAGACCCTGCAAGGGGGTGCCGAAGCCACTGCGGACCTCGGCGATGCCCGCGCCCAGCGTGGCGCCGCCGAAGCCATCCAGGCGTGCCGGGCTGTCGCTGCGCGGATCCACCGGCGAAGCGGTGGCCAGATCGGCGTCGGCGGGGACGGAGGCATCCTTCGCCGGTGCGGTGGCGGCGGGCGGCGCTGCCGGTGCGGCGGTGTCGGGACTACGGTTGCAGGCGGCCAACGACAACAGCAGCAGGCCGGCCATCGGGAGATGCTTCATCGGTGCGGATCCTTGGCACAGGGTGGGTGCACGCTACCGCAGCCGGCGTGCAGGCGCTGCATTGTCATCGCGGTTTCATCGCCCTCATTCAGGCTGGGCGAGCACCGACTTGGCTGTCCTCCCCATGCAACCGCGCAAGACCGACCTCGCCCGAACCGCGCTGCAGGCCCACCGCGCACCGCTGGACATGCGCCAGCGACGGCTGCTGATCCTGTGTGATGGCCAGCGCAGCATCGCCGAGCTGACCGCACTGCTTGGGCAGGACGCGGCAGCGATGGTGATCCAGATGATCCAGGGCGGCTACCTGGTGACCGCTGCGGACGTACCCGCCTCCACGCCGCCTGCGCCGGTTGCGATGCCGGCTCCGCTGGCGCCGTCAGTCACTGCCGCTTCTGCGGCGCCGGTCGAGCGCCGCCGCTCGCTGGTAGCCGCGCGCATCTATGTGCTGGGAATCCTGGAGATGCAGCGGCATCCCAACGCAGCGGCGCTGTTCCGCGACCTGCAGCAGGCGCGTGCCGAAGGCGAGGTGCTGCGGGTGATGCAATCGGCGCTGCAGGTGCTGCCGGCGCTGACCTCGGAAGGGTACTGCCAGCGCGTGCGGCAGCGGCTGATGGAGGCGCTGCCGGTGGAGCATTGCAGCGCGTTCGCGGCCATTGCCTGAACCGGTGAACAGCATCCACGCATGGCGTGGATCTACTGGGAAGCGCGATAGCGCACCCGCACATGGCGCGGATCCATCCGTGTGCGTGGTGCAGTAGATCCACGCCATGCGTGGATGCGGACGATCAACGGAAATTGTTGCGCAGGCCGTTCCAGCACTGCTGGTAATCGCCCTGCCGGTGGCTTGCTGCCAGCGCCTGCGCGGTCGGGCGGATCACCCCACGGGTCTCGAACATGAAGGCCATGGTGTCCTTGATCACATCCGGTTTGGACAGGTCCGCATTGGAGGCCTTGTCGAAGGTCGGGGCATCCGGACCGTGGCCGCTCATGCAGTTGTGCAGCGACGCACCGCCCGGCACGAAGCCTTCGGCCTTGGCGTCGTAGGCACCATGCACCAGGCCCATGAACTCGCTGGCGATGTTGCGGTGGAACCACGGCGGACGGAACGTGTTCTGCGCCACCAGCCAGCGCGGCGGGAAGATCGCAAAGTCCATGTTGCTGGTGCCCGGGGTGTCGCTGGGCGAGTGCAGCACCAGGAAGATCGACGGATCCGGGTGGTCGTGGCTGATCGAGCCGATGGTGTTGAAGCGGCGCAGATCATAGCGGTACGGCGCGTAGTTGCCGTGCCAGGCGACCACGTCCAGCGGCGAATGATTGATCGGCGCACGCCACAGGCGGCCGTCGAACTTGGCAATCAGTTCGAAATCGCCGTCGACGTCTTCGAACGCGGCATGCGGGGTCTCGAAATCGCGCGGATTGGCCAGGCCGTTGGAACCGATCGGGCCCAGGTCGGGCAGCTTCAGCAGTGTGCCGAAGTTCTCGCAGATGTAGCCGCGGCTCGGGCCATCCGGCAGCTCGACGCGGAAGCGCACGCCGCGCGGAATCACCGCGATCTGCTGCGGTTCGATCTCGATCACGCCCAGCTCGGTCAGCAGGCGCAGGCTGCCCAGCTGCGGCACGATCAGCAGTTCGCCGTCGGCGTCGTAGAAGTAGCGGCCGACCATGTCACGGTTGGCTGCGTACAGATGGATGCCGACACCGGCATGCGCGTCGGGCGAGCCGTTGCCGCCCATCGTGTACAGGCCTTCGACGAAATCGGTGGGCAGCTCCGGCAGCGGCAGCGGGCTCCAGCGCAGCTGGTTCGGCGAAGCCGGCTGCGCACTGAAATCGCACTGCAGCTGTGATTGCGCGAAGGGAGTGAACTCGCCGTGGGTGACCGCCGGGCGGATCCGGTACAGCCAGCTGCGGCGATTGCTGCCGCGCGGTGCGGTGAATGCGGTACCGGTCAGCTGCTCGGCATACAGGCCATGGGCCACCTTCTGCGGCGAGTTCTGGCCGACGGGCAGCGCACCGGGCACGGCCTCGCTGGCGAACTCGTTGCCGAAACCGGACTGGTAGCCGCGGGCGGTGATGGAAGGAGACATGGAAACTCCAGAGGTTGCCGGCCAGCGGCCGGCACTACCATTCGGACAGGGTTTGCCGGCCAGTGGCCGGCATTGCCTGCAGACCTTACAGCACGCCGCGGCGGATCTGGTCGCGTTCGATGCTCTCGAACAGCGCGGTGAAGTTGCCTTCGCCGAAGCCTTCGTTGCCCTTGCGCTGGATGATCTCGAAGAAGATCGGGCCGATACAGTTCTGGGTGAAGATCTGCAGCAGCTTGCGCTGGTGGGTTTCCGGGTCGGCGTCGATCAGGATCTTGTTCTTCGCCAGGCGGGCGACATCCTCACCGTGGTTCGGCACGCGCTGGTCGATCACATCGAAGTAGGTCTCCGGCGTGTCGAGGAAATCCACGCCCTGCGCACGCATGGCTTCGACCGTTTCATAGATGTTCTCGGTGAAGCAGGCGATGTGCTGGATGCCCTCGCCCTTGTACGCGTCCAGATACTCGTTGATCTGGCTCTTCGGGTCGGACGATTCGTTCAGCGGAATGCGCACGATGCCGTCCGGCGCGGTCATCGCCTTGGACACCAGGCCGGTCTTCAGGCCCTTGATGTCGAAGTAGCGGATCTCGCGGAAGTTGAACAGGCGCTCGTAGTAGTCCGACCACTGCTGCATGTTGCCGAAGTACAGGTTGTGGGTCAGGTGGTCGATGAAGGTCAGGCCGAAGCCCTTCGGGCGCAACTCGGCGCCGGCGATCAGCTCGTAGTCGCCATCGAAGATGCTGCCGGCATCGCCGTAGCGGTCCACCAGGTACAGCATGCAGTCGCCGATGCCCTTGATGACCGGGGCGTTGACCGCCTTGCTCTCCGGCTTGAAGGCGATGGCTTCAGCGCCGTTGCCCAGCGCGGTCTGGTAGACCTCCGCACCCGGCTTCTTGAAGCGGATGGCGAAGCCGCAGGCGCACGGGCCGTGCTTTTCGGCGAAGTCGGCGGCGAACGAATCGGGGTCTTCATTGACCAGGAAGTTGACGTCGCCCTGGCGATAGACGGTAATCGGACGCTGCTTGTGCTTGAGCACCGCGCTGAAGCCCATCTTGCGGAAGTACTCGTGCAGCTCGGCACCACGGCCGGCCGGTGCGGCGAATTCGACGAACTCGAAGCCGTCGATGCCCATCGGGTTTTCGAAGGTGGTGACCTGCATGCCGGGGTTGGGATGCGAGGCGGACGGGACTGCGGTATTCATGGCGTGGCTCCGAATCGGTGCCGCATCGGCACAAACCAGGTGCGGGCGGGGTTGGACCCGGCGAGAATGCAGGGTACGGACCCAATACTTATAGTTACACTTGAAACCACCAGCAAGGTGCACCGCAACATGAGCCCCGCCGATCCCGTTTCCACCCGCCTGCGTGCTTCCCACGTCCTGCTCGACCTGGAACAGTTCCTGCCGTACCGGCTGAGCGTGCTGTCCAACCGGGTCAGCGGCAACATCGCCAAGCTGTACGGCGACCGCTATGGCCTGGCCATTCCGGAGTGGCGGGTGATCACCATCCTGGCGCTGTACCCCGGGTCGTCGGCCAGCGAGGTCTCCGACCGCACGGCGATGGACAAGGTGGCGGTCAGCCGCGCGGTGGCCCGCCTGCTGGAGCGCGGTTTCATCAAGCGTGAGACGCATGGCGATGACCGCCGCCGTTCGGTGTTGGCGCTGTCGGCGGCGGGGTTCGAGGTATACGAGACGATCGCGCCGATGGTGATCGAGATCACCCGCAAGCTGATGTCGGTGCTCAGCGAAGAAGAGGAGCAGATGCTGGAGAAGCTGATCCTGCGCCTGGCCGGCGATGGCCTGGAGCGGATGGGCGAAGGGGTCTGACCCCGGGGCGGCGCCCCCCCGCCGCCGCTCTTGGTAGGTGTCGACCTTGGTCGACACATGGATCCACGCCAGGCGTGGATGTGGATGATGTCGCGGGCTGCGCGGTGAGGGATCAGACGCAGGCCATTGATGACGCCCAACGCGCGCGTTGGTCATTGCCCGCCGACGAACGGTCTTTCGGCCGGGTTCGACTCGCCATGTCGCGTTTACCGCCTGATATTTCGGAATGGGGCCGATAGAGTCCTGATCGGCGGAGCTGGCGTATCGCCATTCGCGCATCAAGTGGCATTGCCTATTGGACAGCCGGTTCCATCGGCCTGAGGGTAGGCACACAGCGGAGCACCGCTGCCGGGGTTGAAAGCCCGTTACTCAAACGCGCAACGACGCTGCACCAATGGTGCCCATCTTGCGGTGGCGGCATTCTGCAGCCGGGCCTGCCCTATGGCGGGCGGTGCGTGGGGCCTCGTGCCCACCGTTTTCGCGTTTGAGCGGTCTTTCAACCACGCATCGCCTGCCGCCTTCCCGGCGGCTTCGCCACGGAGCTTCGCCATGACACGCCCCAGTCCCCCCACTACCGAGCCCATCGACCGCGAAGCCGACCTGCAGCGCATCGATGAGGCGTTGGCCACACTGGAAGCCATCACCCAGGCGTGGTTCGAACATCAGCGTCTCAAGGCCTGCCAGCCGGGGCTGCTGCTGTCGTTGAACCGGCTGCTTGACCTGACCAGTCTCGCCAAGGGCTATGCCAGTGCGCTGCGGGTGATTGCCGAGCCCTGAGTGCTGGATGGAAGAGCATCCACGCATGGCGTGGATCTACTCGAAGCCCGCACGCATCTGGTCAGTAGATCCGCGCCATGCGTGGATGACCCACTCGATCAGCTCAGATGCTTGCGCCGCGCATGGATCCACGGCACCGCAAGCGCGCCGATGGCGCCACCGGCAAAGCCCAGCGAGGCGGCAACAGTGGCCGCTTCGACCGCCCCGGGCAACGCCAGTGCAGCAGTGACCAGCAGCAGCGACGGCAGGCCGACGAAGGTGCCCAGGAAGAACGGCCAGCGCGGCGACCAGGTGTTGAGCTGCAGCAGGCTGACCGGCTGCCACGCTTCGGACGAGGCATCTTCGGCGATCTTCGCTACCACTCTGCCCAGATCCACTTCCGGCAACAGCTTGCCCGGACGCGCGGCGGCAATCGCCTCGGCCACGGCCTCGACGGGCGGGAAGCTGCCCGGCCACGCCACCGGTGCTGGCACGCCATAGGCGGTCAGCAGCGGCACGCTCAACCAAGGCGCTACCAGTGGACGCAGCCTGCGCCGGCCATGCACACACCAGATCTGTGGCTGGCCGTGTGCGGTCACGCTGTACAACGCCAGCTCGCTCGGCGGCGGGTAGCCCAGCATGGTCACCCGGGCCGCCAGGCTGTCCTGGTCCATCGCACGCAGGAAGCCGGGGCGGCTGCGCCCTTCCTGCATCCAGGCCAGGCCAAGCGCGCCGACCAGATAGGCCTCGGCGACATCCTTGCTGCCCGCGTTGGCGCGGTCATCGCTGGCCAGGTACCAGGCCAGTGACTTCGGTTCGGGCACGTCGGCCAGGCCCCAGCGACTGTCGTCGCCCAGCACATGGCGCACCGGCAGGCGGGCGGGTGCGGTTTCACCACGCTCAGCGGGCTGCAGGAACGGCAGCACGCCCTGCACGAAACTGGACAGGTCGATCGCACGCACGCCGTTGCCGTGCCATTCCGGCGGCAGCAGGCCGGCCAGCTGTCCCTCGGCGGCGAGTCGATCCAACCGCGCCTTCTGTTCCACCAGCTTCTGCACCGCGCCCTTCAGCACCACGTTGTCGGGCAGGGCGATCTGCGGCAGCCGATGCCGCGGCGGTGCCAACTCCAGCGTGTCTTCGCCGGTGCCGGCGTCCTCCAGCAGGGCTTCCTGCGCAGGCAGGCTCACGCCATCGGGCGCCTCTCCTTCGGCCAACGGGCTGGCAGGTTCGGGCAGGCGTTCGGCGTGGTCGCTGTGCATGGGCGCTCCGGTCGCGCCGGGTGGCGCAGTGAGGTCCTTGCCATTAACGGCCGAAGGGTAATGATCTGTAGATCCACGCCACGCGTGGATGGCCGGGCAGCGGGCGGGAAACGCCGGGCGCTACCGGTCAGGCGCCCACTGCTTGAGGAACGCCATCACGCGTGCGGTCTGCACGGCATTGCCCTTGCGCATTGCTTCGCTGGGCTGCGGCGCCAGCAGGGTGCCGTCGGCATCGATCACCAGCAGGTGCGGGTGCTCGCCTTCGAGCGGCGGGAACTGGCCGAGGAACGCCGCGTTCGGGTTCTCGGCGCTGTCGTTGACCTTCACCCACACGTAGTGGGCATCACGGAAGCGGCGCAGATCGCCATTGCCTTCCACGGCTTCATCCAGCGCATGGCAGGGCTCGCACGCGGCGTTGCCCACTTCCAGGATGATGCGCTTGTTGCCGCGCTGGGCCTCGACCTTGGCCGTTTCCAGGTCGGCAACGGGATTGCGGGCGGGGTCGAACTGCGCGCCAAGCCCGGCAATGGCGGCGATATCGGCCGCCGCCGGGGTGTTGCCCGAGGCCACCGGTTCGCTGGGGTCAGCGACCGGTGGCTCGGTGGGGCGGGTATCGAGGGGCTGCGTGGGCTCGGGGGCCGCGGGAGGTTGAGGCTGCGAACAGGCGCCGATCAGCGCCGCACACACCACTGCCACCACTGCACCACCGAACGTTGTACGCATGCCCACTACCCTCTCATTACTTCACGCCATGCATCAGCTTGTTGATCAGCGGCGCGACCAGGAACAGGACCACACCCGAACCGATCAAGGCCCAGAACCCGAAGGTATACCCCTTCAGGGCCGATTCGACCGTCATGCCACCTTCACCGCTGACCGCACCGGCGAAGATGCCCGACAGGTTGTTGCCGATGCCGGTGGACAGGAACCAGCCGCCCATGCCGAAACCGACCAGGCGCACCGGGGCCAGCTTGGTCACCATCGACAGGCCGATCGGCGACAGGCACAGCTCACCGACGGACTGGATGACGTAGACCATGAACAGGGTCCAGAACGGGATCTTGCCGTCCACGACCATGGTCGACAGGGCGAACATCAGCAGGGCGAAGGCCGCGCCGTTGAACAGCAGGCCGAGGCCGAACTTGCGCGGGATGGACGGATTGGCGCGGCCCAGGGCCACCCAGATCCAGGCGATGATCGGCGCCAGGGTGATGATCGCCACCGAGTTGACCGACTGGAACCACGCGGTCGGGAAGGTCCACTCACCCAGCTGGCGGTTGACGATGTTCTCGGCCAGGAAGGTGAAGGAGCTGCCGGCCTGTTCGAAGAACATCCAGAACATGACGTTGAAGGCGAAGATGATCAGCATGGCGA
>NZ_JBFRFE010000008.1:0-22825 GCF_052114665.1 Stenotrophomonas sp. 2YAF22
GGCATGGGTTGCTGGCGCCTTGCCGTTGCAGGCAACCAGCAGTGAAGCAGAGCCGCTGCCCGGTCCGGGTACTCGCGCACCGCCAGGACCCGCAGTGGTGGCCGCGACCGGGTGTAGCGGGCCCCCTTGCCGGCCTGATGGGCAGCAAAACGGGCCTGCACGTCGGTGCTGATGCCGGCGTAATAGCTGCCGTCTCGGCATTCGAGCAGGTACAGGAACCACGGGCGGGAGGGCGAATCCATGGCCGGATTATGCCGTGCTGCACTGCAGCGGATATACTGGCGACCGAATGCAGGAGAGAGGCGCCGCGCTGGCGCCCGCCGAAGGCGCAGGCTCCCATGATCGCTCAGGCCGGTGGGCTGGAATCCCACCAACCATGCATTCGACTCGCCGAGCTGGAGAGAGGTCACCGGGCACGCCCGGGACGATCCGCCGAAGGGGCACGCGGCTCACGCCGCTGAACTCTCAGGCAAAAGGACAGCGGGAGCGGCACCGGTCATCGTCATCCCGTCATTGCGCAGGCAGTGGCGGTATGTGCGCATGGCCGGCCCCACCGCGCCCGGAGCCTGTCCCATGCTGCTGTCCATCATCTACCTGATCGCCATTTCCGCCGAAGCCATGACCGGTGCCCTGTCTGCCGGCCGCCGCCGCATGGACCTGTTCGGCGTGGTCATGATCGCCTGTGTCACCGCCCTCGGTGGCGGCTCACTGCGCGACATCCTGCTCGGCCATTATCCGCTGGGCTGGGTGAAACATCCGGAGTACCTGGGCTTCACCGTGTGCGCGGCACTGATCGCCACCTGGGTGGCGCGCTGGATGCATCACTTCCGCCGTACCTTCCTGGTGCTCGATGGCCTGGGCCTGATCGCCTTCACCCTGATCGGCTGCTCGATCGCGCGTGAGGCCGGCCATGCACTGCCGATCGTGCTGATCGCCGGCATGCTAACCGGCGCCTTCGGCGGCGTGCTGCGCGACATCCTCTGCAACGAGGTGCCGTTGATCTTCCAGAAAGAGCTGTACGCCATCATCTCGCTGCTGACCGGTGCGGTGTATCTGCTGTTGCTGCACTGGGGCGTGGCCGATGCCACGGCGATCCTGTGCTGCCTGGGTGGCGGGTTCGCCGTGCGCCTGCTGGCGATCCATTACCGCTGGGAAATGCCGAAGTTCGTGTACCACGACGAAGTGCATTGAGGGGCGCGGGCCGGCACCACCGGCGGGGTGGCATGACCAAGGTCACGCGGCGACGGCCTGCGTAAACCGCTACCATTGGCGCCCCGTCGCACGCGCGACGGCATCCAGCCACGCCGCGCCTGCGGCCCCGCCAGACAATCCTCCTCCCCCGCTGCCCGTGGCCCTTCGTGGTGCCGACGGGCCCGCATGACCCTGCGTGCACGCAGGGCGCAGGATGCCCATGTCTGTCGCCGAAAACTCCCGCTCACATCGTGCCCGCCTACTGCTGGTCGTTGCCGGTCTTGCCCTTGTCGCTGGCCTGGCGTGGTGGCTGTGGCCGCAGGCCGAGGCGGGCGGTGGCGAAGCCGGCAGCGGCAAGACGGTGCCGGTACGCATCGCCCGCGCCAGCGCCGAACCGCTGGTGCTGCGGATGAAAGCGGTCGGTACGGTCACCCCGCTGCACAGCGTGGTGGTACGCAGCCGCGTGGACGGCGAACTGATGCGCCTGCATTTCCAGGAAGGTCAGCAGGTCAACGCCGGCGACCTGCTCGCACAGATCGATCCCCGCCCCTACGAAGTGAAGCTCGCGCACGCGCAGGGTACGCAGCAGCAAAACCTCGCCGAGCTGGAGAATGCCGAGCGCCAGCTGCAGCGCTACCGCGAACTGCAGCGACAGAACTACGTATCCGCACAGGAACTGAGCGACCAGCAGAGCAAGGTGCGGCAGCTGCAGGGGCGTCGCCTGAGCGACCAGGCGTCGGTGGACGAAGCGCGACTGCAACTGCAGTACACCCGCATCGTCGCCCCGGTCAGCGGCCGAGTTGGCCTGCGTCGATTGGACGTAGGCAATCTGGTGCACGCCAGCGATACCGAAGGCCTGGTCACGCTGGCGCAGACGGCGCCGATCAGCGTGTTGTTCACCGTGCCCGAGCCGGAGCTTCCCGCCCTGCTCGATGCGGTGCAGGCGCAGCCGGCGCTGGCGGTGGAAAGCTGGGACCGCGAAGAACGACGGCAGCTTGCCAGCGGCACCCTGTCCAGCGTCGACAACCGCATCGATACCGCCACCGGCACGCTGAAGCTGCGCGCACAGTTCGACAATGCCGATCAGGCGCTGTTCCCCAACCAGTTCGTCAATGTGCGCCTGCAGCTGGGTGAGCACCCCGCGCTGCTGGTTCCCGACGCCGCCGTGCAGTTCGGCAGTCAGGGCAACTACGTGCACATCATCGACAAGAACAACAAGGCACAACGACGCACGGTGGTGCTCGGCCCGGCCGATGACGGTCGCGTTGCGGTGCGTTCCGGTCTGGTGGCCGGTGACAAGGTGGTGATCGAAGGCATCGACGGGCTGGAAGACGGCACCGCGGTGGAGATCATCACCGAGGAGGCATCGACCAAGGCCGGCGCATGAACCTCTCGCGCGCCTTTATCCTGCGCCCGGTCGCCACCACCCTGCTGATGGTGGCGCTGCTGCTGTCCGGGGTACTGGCCTATCGCCTGCTGCCGGTGGCGGCGCTGCCGCAGGTCGACTACCCGATCATCCAGATCACCACGCTGTACCCCGGTGCCAGCCCCGAGCTGACCACGCGCACCATCACCGCGCCGCTGGAGCGCCAGCTCGGGCAGATTCCCGGCCTGAAACAGCTGTCGTCCACCAGTTCCGGTGGTGCCTCGGTGATCACCCTGCAGTTCGGCCTGGAGGTGTCGCTGGGTGTGGCCGAACAGGACGTGCAGGCGGCAATCAACGCGGCCGGCAGCTTCCTGCCCGGTGATCTGCCGGTGCCGCCGGTGTACCGCAAGGTCAATCCGGCCGACACGCCGATCCTGACGCTGGCGGTGACTTCGCAAGGCCTGTCGCTGCCGCAGGTGCACGATCTGGTCGACACCCGCATCGCCCAGCGGTTGGCACAGCTGCCGGGGGTGGGCCTTGTCAGCCTGGCCGGTGGCCAGCGCCCCGCCGTGCGCATCCAGGTCAATCCGGGCGCACTGGCCGCCAACAACCTGGGCATGGACCACATCCGCACCGCGATCGCCGCGGCCAACGTCAACCTGCCCAAGGGCAGCTTCGATGGCCCGATCCGCGCGGTGATGCTCGATGCCAACGACCAGATGCGCAGCGTTGCCGAATACCGTGCACTGGTGCTGGCCTGGCGCGACGGCGCACCGCTGCGGCTGGGCGATGTCGCCACCATCACCGACGGCGCCGAGAACCGCCAGCTGGCGGCATGGAGAGGCACCACCCCGGCGGTGCTGGTGAACATCCAGCGCCAACCCGGCGCGAACGTCATCGCCGTGGTCGGACAGGTGCGTGCGTTGCTGCCGCAGCTGCAGGCCACGCTACCGGCCGGCGTGCAGATGACCGTGCTCAGCGACCGCACCGAATCGATCCGCGCGTCCGTGCGCGGCGTACAGAAGGAACTGGTCCTGGCCATCGCGCTGGTGGTGCTGGTGACCTGGGTGTTCCTGCGCAACCTGCCGGCTACGCTGATTCCCAGCGTGGCGGTGCCGCTGTCGCTGATCGGTACGTTCGCGGTGATGCTGCTGGCCGGCTATTCGCTCAACAACCTCACGCTGATGGCGTTGACCATCGCCACCGGCTTCGTGGTGGACGATGCGATCGTGATGCTGGAGAACATCGCCCGCCACTTGGAAGACGGCGAAAGCCCGCGCGAGGCAGCGCTGAAAGGTGCCAGCGAGATTGGCTTCACCCTGGTGTCGCTGACGGTCTCGTTGATCGCCGTGCTGATCCCACTGCTGTTCATGGCCGACCTGGTGGGCGCGCTGTTCCATGAGTTCGCAGTGACGCTGGCGGTGGCCATCGGCATTTCGCTGCTGGTGTCGCTGACCTTGACGCCAATGCTGTGTGCGCGCTTCCTGAAACCACATGCCAAAGGGTCAGCGCCCCACGGGGATCTGACCCCGCCCGGGTCGGATCCGGTCAGGGCTCCGACCCCGAAGCGCGACGTGTTCGATCGCATCATTGCCCTGTACGACCGCCAGCTGCGCTGGGTGCTGCAGCGCCAGCCACTGATGCTGCTGGCGACCGTGGCCACGCTTGCGCTGACGGTGGCGCTGTATTTCGCCGTGCCCAAGGGCTTCTTCCCGGTGCAGGATGCCGGCCTGGTCCAGGGCATCAGCGAAGCCCCGCAGGCGATCTCGTTCCAGGCCATGCGCGAGCGCCAGCTTGCCCTGGCCACGGCCATCGAACAGGACCCAGCCGTGGCCAGCCTGTCTTCCTACATCGGCGTGGACGGCAACAATGCCGCCCTCAATACCGGCCGCCTGCTGATCGAACTGAAGCCACACGGCGAGCGCGAGGGCGTCGACGTGGTGATGGCGCGGCTGCAGCAGCGCGTGGCCAGGATTCCCGGTATCACCCTGTACCTGCAACCGGTGCAGGAGCTGGGCATCGAAGACCGCATCAGCCGCAACCAGTACCAGTTCACCCTGACCACGCCGGACCTGCAGACGCTGGAAACCTGGACCCCAAAGCTGTTGCACGCGCTTCGCCAATCGCCAGCGCTGCGTGATGTGGCCAGTGACCTGCAGATGCAGGGCCGGCAGGCCAGGGTGAGCATCGACCGCGATGCCGCCGCACGCCTTGGCGTGAGTGTGGAAGCAGTGGCCGACGCACTGTACGACGCCTACGGGCAASGGCAGATCTCAACCATCTTCACCCAGGCCAGCCAGTATCGGGTGGTGCTGGAGGCCGATCCTGCGCGGCAACCGGGGCCGGAGGCGATCAGCGGCCTGCGCGTGCGCAGCAGCAACGGCCAGACCGTGCCGCTGGGCGCGGTGGCGCGCGTCGAGCAGGGGCCAACGGCGCTGCTGCGCAACCATGTCGGTCAGTTCCCGGCGGCCACGCTGTCGTTCAACCTTGCGCCCGGCGCATCGCTGGGCGAAGCGGTGGATGCCGTGCATGCCGCGCAGGCACAGGTGGCATTGCCGCAGAGCATCGAGCTGCGGCTGCAGGGCGCGGCGGCGGCCTTCAGCAGTTCGCTGTCGAGCACGCTGTGGCTGATCCTGGCGGCGGTGGTGGTGATGTACATCGTGCTGGGCGTGCTCTACGAGAGCTTCATCCACCCCATCACCATTCTCTCCACCCTGCCCTCGGCGACCGTGGGCGCCCTGGCCGCGTTGTGGGCGAGCGGACGCAGCCTGGACCTGATCGCAGTGATTGGCATCGTGCTGCTGATCGGCCTGGTGAAGAAGAACGCGATCATGATGATCGACTTCGCGCTGGACGCGCAGCGCACGCGCGGCATGAGCCCGCGTGAGGCGATCCACCAGGCGGCGCTGCTGCGCTTCCGGCCGATCCTGATGACCACCCTGGCCGCGCTGTTCGGCGCGGTACCGCTGATGCTGGCCAGTGGCTCGGGCGCCGAGCTGCGGCAGCCGCTGGGCTGGGTGATGGTGGGTGGCCTGATGGTCAGCCAGGTATTGACCCTGTTCACCACGCCGGTGATCTACCTGGCCTTCGACCGTCTGCAGCGTCGCCGCGCGACAGCACCGGCAACCGCTGGCGAGGCCGGCGCATGACCCCTGTGGCACGCCTGGCACAGGCCTGCGTGCAGCGTCCGGTGGCGACCCTCCTGTTGGCGGTGGCGCTGGTACTGGCCGGCCTGCTGGCGCTGCGCCTGCTGCCGGTGGCACCGCTGCCCCAGGTCGACTATCCCGCCATTGAAGTCAGTGCCAGCCTGCCCGGCGCCTCGCCCGAATCGATGGCGGCCACCGTCGCCACGCCGCTGGAGCGTGCGCTGGGCAGTCTGCCCGGCATCTCGCGCATCGACTCGGCCAGCACCCAGGGGCAGACCGAGATCGAATTGAAGTTCGTGCTCGGCCGCGACATCGACGAGGCCGCGCGCGAAGTGCAGGCCGCGATCAACCTCGCCCGCGGCCAGCTGCCCAGCGGCATGCCGGGCATGCCGCAGTACCGCAAGGTCAACCCGTCGCAGGCGCCGATCCTGGCGCTGGCGTTGACCTCCGATACGCTCTCGCCGGGCCAGCTGTACGACCTGGGTTCGACCGTGCTGGCGCAGAAGCTGTCGCAGGTACCCGGCGTGGGCGAAGTGCAGGTGGGCGGCAGCGCGCTGCCGGCGGTTCGCGTGTCGCTGGACCCCAATGCCCTCAATCACGCAGGTCTGGCGCTGGAGGACGTGGCACAGGCGATCAGCCGCGCCAATGCAGTGCGCCCACTGGGTGCGGTCGCGGGCGCGCAGCAGCACTGGCAACTGGAGGCACCGCTGCAACTGCGCCAGGCCGCGCAGTATCGCCAGCTGGCGCTGAAGGCCAGCGATGACCGCCTGCTGCGGCTGGGCGATGTCGCTGCCGTCGCCGATGGCGTGGAGGACCGCTATGCCAGTGGCTTCCACAACGAACGCCCCGCCGTGCTGCTGATCGTCAGCCGCCAGCCCGGCGCCAACATCATCGCCACCGTCGATGCGATCCAGGCGCAGTTGCCGCAGCTGCACGCCCTGCTGCCCAGCACGGTGGACATGCGCCTGGTGATGGACCGCTCGCCGGTGATCCGCGCCACCCTGCATGAAGCAGAAGTGACCCTGCTGCTGGCGATCGCGCTGGTGGTGCTGGTGGTGCTCGGCTTCCTTGGCCACTGGCGTGCGGCCCTGGTACCCAGCGTGGCGATTCCGGTGGTGCTGTTCGGCACGCTGGCGTTGATCGCGCTGATGGGCTTCTCRCTCAATACGCTCTCGCTGATGGCCCTGATCGTAGCGGCGGTACTGGTGGTTGACGACGCCATCGTGGTGCTGGAGAACATCGCGCGCCATCGCGAACTGGGCGCCGACCGCTGGCAGGCGGCGGTGCGCGGTGCATCGGAAGTGGGCGCTACGTTGCTATCGATGAACCTGGCGCTGGCAGTGGTGTTCGTCTCGATCCTGTTCCTGGACGATTTCGTCGAGCGCCTGTTCCGCGAATTCTCGCTGACCCTGGTGGCGGCGATGACGGTGTCGGTGCTGGTGGCACTCAGCCTGGTGCCGATGCTGTGCGCGCGCCTGTTCGTCGATGACGCACAACAGCCCACGCGCTGGCAGCGCGGCAGCAATGCGCTGTTCGAGCGCGTGCGTGGCGCCTATCTGCGCACCCTGCAGGCCAGCCTGCGGCAACTGCGCTGGCCATTGCTGGCCTTCGTGGCAGTGATCGCACTCAATGCCTGGCTGTTCCAGCAGGTACCCAAGGGCATCGTTCCGCAGCAGGACACCGCACAGCTGCGCGGCTTCGCGCGTGGCGATGACGGCCTGTCCTTCCAGGCGATGCAGCCGAAGATCGATGCCTACCGCAGACTGCTGCTGTCCGACCCGGCCATCGAGGACATCATCGGGTATATCGGTGGCAGCAACGGGGTCAACAACGCCTTCATCATGATCAAGATGAAGCCGCTGGCCGAGCGCGGCGTCTCCAGCCAGCAGGTGATCGACCGCCTGCGTGCGCGTCTGCCCAAGTTGCCCGGGGGCAACCTCTATCTGTGGGTGGACCAGGACATCCGCCTGGAAGGCGCCGGCAGCAGCGGCAAGTACGAATTCCAGTTGCTCTCGGCCGATACCGCGCCACTGCGCCAATGGGCACCGAAGGTCGCTGCTGCGCTGCGTGGCCTGCCGGAACTGGTGGACGTGGAAGCGCAGGGCGAGGCCGGCATGCGCCAGGTGATGCTGGACATCGACCGCGAGGCAGCGGCGCGCCACGGCGTGGACCTGCGCACCGTAGCCAACATGCTCAACAACGCCTTCAGCCAGCGCCAGGTCGCCACGTTGTACGACAGCCTCAACCAGTACCGGGTGGTGATGGAGCTGGACCCGAAGCACACCCAGGACCCGGGCACGCTCGCACGGCTGCAGGTGATCGATGGCAGCGGCCAGCGCATTCCCCTGTCGAGCATCGCCAGCTGGCGCTATGGCATGGCGCCGGACCGCGTGTACCACAGCGAGCAGTTCGCCTCGATCTGGATCGAGTTCGCGCTGGCACCCGGCGTGGGCCTGGAACAGGCCACCCGGGCGATTGATGCGGCGATGGCCAAACTGATGCTGCCGCGCTCGGTGCAGGCCAAGCTGTCCGGCGAGGCCGGCGGCCTGGAGCAGCTGCGTTCGCGCCAGTTGTGGCTGGTACTGGGTGCGACGCTGGCGGTGTACCTGGTGCTGGGCATCCTCTACGAGAGCTTCCTGCAGCCCTTGGTGATCCTGTCCACGCTGCCGTCGGCCGGCATCGGTGCGCTGTTGGCGCTGTGGCTGTTCGGCAACGAACTGAACCTGATCGCCCTGCTCGGCCTGTTCCTGCTGGTGGGCGTGGTGATGAAGAACACGATTCTGCTGGTCGACTTCGCCCTGGCCGGCGAACGCCGCGGGCTGAGTGCGCAGGATGCAGTGATGGAAGCGGCACGATTGCGCCTGCGGCCGATCCTGATGACCTCGCTGGCAGCACTGCTGGGTACGTTGCCGCTGATGCTGGCCAACGGTGAAGGTTGGGAGCTGCGGCAGCCGCTGGGCATCGCTATCGTCGGCGGGTTGCTGGTCAGCCAGTGGTTGACGCTGTACACCACGCCGGCGATGTATCTGGCGTTGGCGCGAGTACGGGCGGGGCGGTGAGCGAGGTGGCTTCATCCACGCATGGCGTGGGTCTACTGCGGCCATCGCCGGTTCGGGTCTCACACCACCCCGGCGATGTACCTGGCGCTGTCGCACATACGCAGCGCCAGGCGCATCGCCGGTGCAGACGGGCCGGTCTCCAACTCCGACCGGCCCTGATCGCGGCCGCACCCCCGCAGGCGCTGGCCGCCATCCACACACGTGCCGCACTCAAGCGGCTTCGGACACCTTCACTTCACGGCGGGCGCGCACGGCAGCGGCGAGCCGCTCCAGCACCTGCACGGTGGTGTCCCAATCAATGCAGCCATCGGTGATGCTCTGGCCGTAGACCAGCGGCTGGCCTTCGACCAGCTCCTGGCGGCCACCCACCAGATGGCTTTCGACCATCACACCGACGATGCGCTGCTCGCCATCTTCCAGCTGGATGGCGATGCCTTCGATCACCTTCGGCTGGTTTTCGTGATTCTTCAGGCTGTTGGCGTGGCTGGCATCGATCATCAGGCGCGTCGGCAGCTTGGCCTTGGCCAGTGCCTGACAGGCATCGGCCACGCTGGCCGCGTCGTAGTTCGGCTGCTTGCCACCACGCAGGATCACATGGCAGTCCGGGTTGCCGGTGGTGGAGACGATGGCCGTGCCACCCTGCTTGGTGACCGACAGGAAGTGATGCGGATTCGAGGCTGCGCCCACGGCATCGGCGGCTATCTTGACGTTGCCGTCCGTGCCGTTCTTGAAGCCAACCGGGCACGAGAGCCCCGACGCAAGCTCGCGATGCACCTGGCTTTCGGTGGTGCGTGCACCGATCGCGCCCCATGCCACCAGGTCGGCGATGTACTGCGGCGAGATCACGTCGAGAAACTCGACGCCGGCAGGCAGGCCCAGCTTATTGATGTCGCGCAGCAGGCCGCGGGCGATGCGCAGGCCCTTGTCGATCTTGAAGCTGCCGTCCAGGTCCGGATCGTTGATCAGGCCCTTCCAGCCCACCGTGGTGCGCGGCTTCTCGAAGTACACGCGCATGACGATTTCCAGCTCGCCGGCCAGCGCATCGCGCAGCGGCTTCAGACGCTGTGCGTACTCGATGGCGGCTTTCGGATCGTGGATCGAGCACGGCCCGACCACCACCGCCAGGCGGTCATCGCGGCCATGCAGGATCTGGTGCAGGGCGGCGCGCGAAGCGCTGACGGTATCGGAGGCTTCGTCATCACAGGGCAGCATCGCCAGCAGCTGGGCAGGCGGTGTCAGCGGTTCGATGGTGCGGATACGCAGGTCGTCGGTGTGCGGGGGCATGGTGAGGGGTCTCTACGGAACGTTGGGGGTCCGCAGCGTGGCGACATGAAAAAAGCCGCCAGGTTCGCTGGCGGCTTTCGGGAATGCGTCTGAAGCTTTCTTCAGGGTGAGCGCAATCCTTCCTCCGCCGGGGGCTTCGGAAAGTAATACCAATAAAAGCTGGCATGGGTTGCGTTCATGGGATCTATTGATAACACAGGGTTTTGGCGGGTGCCAACTGTTTCATCCGCAACTGCGGGCGCGGTTCAGCGGACTATCGGCCGCCATGCACTTCCACGTCCAGCAGCAGCGTCTCGTGGATGTCGACCCAACGCTCCACCACGCGGTCCAGTTCCTGCCTGGCCTCATCAAGCTGTTCGGGGTTGAGCATTGACCTGGCCGTATACAGATCGGACACCAGCTGCCGCAAGGTGGCTTCCTGGATGGCAACCACCGGCCCTTCCAGGCCGGGTACCTGCAGCGCTGGACTGCTGCCCAGCGCTCCGTACAACGTCACCTGGATCTTGCTCTGCATGCTCGACTTCCCTGCGGATGGACACGGCCGAGCGCCATCTTTACCCGGAATGGATGACACGCGCATGTGCCACGAGGGTGCCGGAATGCAGTCCGATGAGGCGGTGGCGCATGGGGTCTCCCTTGAAGGTCATGGGGTTGCCGGCCAGCGGCCGGCACTGCCGGGAAACGCGGGTGAACGGTACGGCGTTACAGCGAGCGCAGCGCGCGCTTGCGGATGTACGTATTGGCTGCGCTGTCGTGCGTTGACTGCCACCGTGCGCATACATCCCGCACCCATCCGGGCTGGCTCTTGCCTGCGTCGTTCAGCCAGTTGCCGACCGAGTCCTGCACATAGCGCTCGGGATCGTCAGCGAGGGCCTCCAGCAAGGGCAACGCGTGCTCGGGTTGCTGCTTGAACAGCGCAATGTGCGTGGCCCATACACCGCGGGGGCGAAGCGCCTCACAGGCGAAGCGGCGCTGATGCGGCGAGCGCTGCTGCGTCCAGGGTTGCAGCAGGGCAAGCGCTTCCAGCGGCTCGGCGACGATATCGCTGCGCAAGGCCAACCATGCCCATTCGCGCACACCGAAGTGCGGATCATCTGCCAGTGAACGCATGGCCTGCAGCTTGTCGGCCAATGCCGCCTGCGCGTCGCCGCCGATCAGATAGCAGGCCCATCCGCGCACGGTGTCGGAGGGATGCGCCTGCCAGCACTGCACCTCGTCCTGCCCTGCCTCGCGCAGTACCGCTGCGGCCAATGCCATGCGCTGGGTGATTCCTTTGCCTGCAGCGGCCTGCATCCGCTGTATCGAGGCCGGTGGCAAGGTCGGTGCCACCGCCTGCAGCAACGCAGCGAAGTCCACAGCCAGGCACTCGGCCAGATGCGTGCTGGCTGCACTGCCCGCGTTCAGTTCCCGCAGGCGTGCCGTGGCGATGGTATTGCTCATGTACCTGCTTCCTGGCCCGCGTCGGTGTGTCGCCAGACCTTTTCCAACAGCAGCGACAACTGCACCTGTTCGCGGGAATCAAGACCGTTGAACAGTCCGCCGATCCATTGTGTGTGCTGGTCGAACAGATCGCCGGCCAAGCGCTTGCCGCGGGCCATCAGCACGATCTGCAGACGGCGGCCATCCTCGGCATCGTTGCGCCGCTGCAGCAGGCCGTCACGCTGCAGGCCATCGAGCAACCCGCTGATGGTGGCGCGGGTGACGCCAGCACGCTCGGCCAACTCGTGCGGAGGCAACGTGCCACCAGCACCGTGCAGCAGGAACAGCACAATGAAACGGCCCTCGCTGAGGCCGTGCGGCGCCAGGCGTGAAGCGCAGTCACGGTCGATCGCGCTGGACAAGGCCAGCAGCTGGAAGCACAGGCGCAGCTGCGCAACAGTGGCGTGGCCACGGCGCTGCGCCTCCTCGACGAAGGCCTGGTGCTTCAACTCAAGCATCATGCACCCCTATATAATTAGGTGGCTAATCATAATTCGTTGAACAAAAACTGCAAGCCTCCCGCTGCGGCCGGCAGGGTCCGCAGCTCAGCGATCGCGGAAATGCATCGCTACCATTCCTTCCCCCCCGACGGTGGACCGGGATGCGACGGAAACAACGGCAGCACCTCTTCGGCCAGTTCCTGCAGCACGTCGGCAGCTGGGCGCTGCGAGAACTGAATGCCGAGCGCGGCATGGTTTACCCCGGCACGCTGCCAGGCTTCCAGCAGCGCGATCAGCCCCTTGCGCCCGGTACGCAGGCAGTAGCCACCCTGCAGCGGCACGCGCGGATGGTCCGGGTCATCCACCAGGTCCAGCCATTCATTGGTCATGTGCGGACGGAAGCCGCCGTCGGGAATCTGCGCGCGCCATGCGCGGATCTTCGCCGCCAGCCGCTGGGGTCCTGCCGTGTCATGGGTGGCGTCGGGATAGGTCAGCCAGCCGTCGGCGTGCTGGCCGATCCATTGCAGCGACTGCCGGGCACCTCCGGTGACCATCAACGGGATGCGACCGCTTAGCGGCGGGGGCAGCAGCTGCACGCCCTGCGCGGCCCAGGGATGGCCGGCCAGCGCCCCGTCTGTGGGCTGCAACCATTGCCGGAAGGCCACCACGGCATCTGCGAACCGCTCACCACGTCGGGCGTCGTCGAGGCCGTAGGCGGGAAACTCAAGCGGTCGATCACCCGAGGCAATACCCATCACCAGCCGCCCTGCGGACAGCTGGTCGATCGACGCGGCGGCCTTGGCCAGGTCGATGGGATGCCGCAGTGGCATCACCACGCTGCCTGTCGCCAACGCGACGCGATGGGTGCGGGCCGCCAACCACGCGAGATAGGTGAACGGATCGAATACCTGTCCGGCATCACCGAACTGTGGATCGAACAGCGGAACGTCACGCACCCAGACCGCAGCGAAACCATGGCGGTCGATGGCCTCTACCAATGCGGTCTGCCCCTGCAGAGCCGCCATGTCGCCCTGGTAGAAGCGCAGCGGCAGGAAGATGCCCAGAGTCAGTGCATCGGCGCGGAACATGCGCTGGTAGCCGGCATGGCTGGCGAAGGCGGCTGCCGAAGCGCCGTGGATCGAAAGGGAAGCTGTCATTGCGGGGATCTCCTCAGGGCCCGGTCGCGGGCTCAGGCAGCAGCACGCCGCGCTGTACGGCGGGCCGCGCGGCTAAGCGCTGGTACCACGCCGAAAGATGACGATGGCGCGAGAAGTCGATGTCGATCACCCTGAGCACATGCAGCCAACCGAAGTGCGCGATGTCCGCGATCGAGTAGTCATCGCCGGCCAGCCAGGGACGCTCGGCCAAACGTGCATCGAGGATCGCGAAGATGTCTTCGGAAAGGTGCCGGTAGCGCTCGATCGCCGGCAGGTAGCGCTCCTGCGCGAAGTGTTCGAAATGCACGCGCTGGCCGAAGATGGGACCGACGCTGGAGGCATGGAACATCAGCCAGGTGATGGCGTCCCAGCGCGCGGCTGGCGCCTGTGGCAACAATGCGCCGCCCTGCTCGGCCAGGTACAGCAGGATCGCCGCCGATTCAAACAGCACGATGCCTCTGCCGCGGTCTTCGAGGACCGGAATGCGACCGTGCGGATTGAGCCGCAGGAAATCAGGATGGCGATGTTCACCCTGCTCGATGCGCACGTGGTGCAGGCGATACGGCAGGCCCAGCTCCTCCAGCGCGATGGTGGCCTTGTAGCCGTTGGGTGAGCTGTCGGTATGCAGGTGCAGCGAAGGTTCGGTCACGGAGGCATCCTGGAAGTAGAAATCAGGTGCACACGCGCTGCCCTCCCACAACATGGGCAGGGCGAAGCGATGTGGAAAAAAGGCGCTGCAGCGACCGTGCAACCAGTCTAGGAACCTGGCATGCAGGCGGGAAACGATGTCTGCTGCGGTTGCAGTTGAGCCCAGCTCAACATCGCGCGCACCGGCGCGACAGCCATCGACCCGGCCGATATGCTGTGCCCTGCGCTGGCCGGTGGACGTGCCGACGGCTCGCCAGCATCGTCACGGGAGAATGGAAGATGGGTGCGGTACTGCCCTTGCTGGCCCTGCGGGCCTTCGTTGAAACCAGCCGCCACGGCAGCCTGACGGCGGCCGCCGAGGTGATGGGCGTGACACCCGGCGCGGTGAGCCAGCAACTGCGGCAGTTGCAGGAACGGCTCGGCGTCAGCCTGTTCGATCGAACCCGCCACGGCGTGGTGCTCAGCACTGCCGGCAACCGTGTCTACCCGGAACTGCGCCAGGCCTTCGATCAGATCGCCAGCAGCCTGCACGCACTGGAAGCGTGGCAAGGCAGGTCGTCGTTGCGGATCAGCGCCGCGCCCAGTTTCGCCGCCCACTGGCTGGCACCGCGACTGGCCGATTTCAGCGCGCGACATCCAGGAATCGACGTGCAGTTGGATGCCAGCCCCGCGCTGGTGGACCTGCGCCGTGATGGCGTGGACATCGCGATCCGGCACGGCCTGGGCCAGTATCCGGGGCTGCATGCGGAGCACCTGTTGGCACCGGCGTTGCTGCCGGTGGCAAGCCCGGCGCTGCTGGCGACCGTGCCACCGATCACCCGCGTGGAGCACTGCCTGCGGTTGCCACTGCTGCAGGACAGCGAACGCAATGACTGGCGGCTGTGGTTTCAGGCCCTGGGCGTGCCGCAGGATGCGCGCCTGCAGCGCGGCCCCGCTTTCGATGACGATCTGTTGTTGATACGCGCAGCGGCAGCCGGCCAGGGCATCGCGCTGGTGCGCGACATCCACGTGGCCGAAGAAGTGGCCAACGGTCGCCTGCAGGTAGTCCTGGAGCAGCCGTGGCCGCAGTCCTTCGCCTATTACGCGGTGACCCGGCCAGGCAGCAACGACAACCCGATGGTGGCCGCGTTCCTGGCGTGGCTGCAGGACAACCTGCCGACAGCTCCAGCAGCGTAGCGGCGGGTGATGCCGCATTGCCCGGTAGATCCACGCCATGCGTGGATGCAGGCCACAAAAAAACCCCGCCTTCCGGCGGGGTTTTTCATTGCAGCAGGGAAGCGTGCCGACCTGGGTCGGCAGCTACCGGTGCAGCGGGACTTAGAAGTCCATGCCGCCCATGCCACCCATGCCGCCCATGCCACCAGCGCCACCCATGGCCGGCTCGTCCTTCTTCGGAGCGTCGGCAACCATGGCTTCGGTGGTGATCATCAGGCCAGCGATCGAGGCTGCGTTCTGCAGCGCCGAACGGGTCACCTTGGTCGGGTCCAGGATGCCGAACTGCAGCATGTCGCCGAACTCGCCGGTGGCGGCGTTGTAGCCGAAGCTGCCGGTGCCTTCCTTGACCTTGTTGACGATGACCGACGGCTCTTCACCGGCATTGGCAACGATTTCGCGCAGCGGGGCTTCCATCGCACGCAGGGCGATCTGGATGCCGTGGTTCTGGTCTTCGTTGGCACCCTTCAGGCCAGCCAGTGCGGAGACCGCACGGACCAGGGCAACGCCGCCGCCCGGAACCACGCCTTCTTCAACGGCCGCACGGGTCGCGTGCAGGGCGTCGTCGACGCGATCCTTCTTTTCCTTCATTTCGATTTCGGTCGAAGCGCCGACCTTGATCACTGCCACGCCACCGGCCAGCTTGGCCACGCGCTCCTGCAGCTTCTCGCGGTCGTAGTCCGAGGAGGTGTCTTCGATCTGGGTCTTGATCTGCGCAACGCGCGAATCGACCGCAGCCTTGTCACCCACGCCATCGATGATGGTGGTGTTTTCCTTGGAAACCTGCACCTTCTTGGCGCGGCCCAGGTCCTTGATGGTGGCCTTTTCCAGCGACAGGCCGACTTCCTCGGAGATCACGGTGCCGCCAGTCAGCACGGCCATGTCTTCCAGCATCGCCTTGCGACGGTCGCCGAAGCCCGGAGCCTTGACGGCCACGACCTTGACGATGCCGCGGATGGTGTTGACCACCAGGGTCGCCAGCGCTTCGCCTTCGACTTCCTCGGCAACGATCAGCAGCGGCTTGCCGGCCTTGGCGACGCCTTCCAGCACCGGCAGCAGGTCACGGACGTTGGAGATCTTCTTGTCGTGCAGCAGGATGTACGGGTCATCCAGGTCAGCGGTCTGCGACTGCTGGTTGTTGATGAAGTACGGGGACAGGTAGCCGCGGTCGAACTGCATGCCCTTGACCACGTCCAGCTCGTTGTCCAGGCCCGAGCCTTCTTCAACGGTGATCACGCCTTCCTTGCCGACTTCCTTCATCGCGTTGGCGATGATCTGGCCGATCGACTCGTCCGAGTTGGCCGAGATCGTGCCGACCTGGGCAATGGCCTTGTCGTCAGCGGTCGGCTTGGAGATGTTCTTCAGCTCGGCGACGGCAGCCACGACGGCCTTGTCGATACCGCGCTTGAGGTCCATCGGGTTCATGCCGGCAGCAACGGCCTTGGCGCCTTCGCGGATCAGGGCCTGGGCCAGCACGGTGGCGGTGGTGGTGCCGTCGCCGGCGTCGTCGTTGGTACGCGAGGCGACTTCCTTCACCATCTGCGCGCCCATGTTCTCGAACTTGTCAGCCAGTTCGATTTCCTTGGCGACGGACACGCCGTCCTTGGTGATGGTCGGGGCGCCGAAGCTCTTCTCGAGCACGACGTTGCGGCCCTTCGGGCCCAGGGTGGCCTTGACGGCATTGGCGAGAACGTTGACGCCGCGCACCATGCGCGAACGGGCGTCTTCACCGAAACGAATATCCTTGGCAGCCATTGCGTTTACCTCTGTGTAGAGCCGAGCGGAGCCCGGCTGCTTTTAGCGGAAATGGGGTGTAACTGAAGCAGGTCGCGCTGACACTCAGCCGATGACGGCGAGCACGTCGTCTTCGCGCAGGACCTTGTACTCGACGCCTTCGCTCTTGTACGAGCTGCCGGCGTACTGGCCGTAGATGACCTTGTCACCGACCTTCAGCGACGGAGCGCGCACGTTGCCGTTGTCCAGCGGCTTGCCCGGGCCCACGGCCACGACTTCACCCTTGGTGGACTTTTCCTTGGCGGAGTCCGGGATCAGGATGCCACCGGCGGAAACTTCGTCGGCTTCGATCGGCTTGACCACAACGCGGTCGTGCAGCGGCTTGATGCTCATGTGGGACCTCTTAAGTTATTGATTGGTCTGAAAAAGTCCGGCGATGTTAGCACTCACACCAGGTGACTGCCAGCAACGCGCGTGAAAAAGCCCGACAGGTCGGGAGCACGACAGAGATGGAGACCTCCGGAGTCCTTTCAAGGCCCGCCCATAAATTTTTCCCGGCGGCCCGGCGGCACTCCATCCCTGCGCGGACGCCTTTATAGGGATGCGTCGCGGCAAGCCAAGGGGGAATTGGCCGCCATTTGGTGACCGCCGTCGCACTGTCAGATATCTGGCGTTCATTTACGACAAAGTGTCACCGGATCGGCTTTAGGGTGGCCCGGCATTCCCAATCACAAGGAGTAGTCGATGCGATTGCTGTCCCCGCTCGCCGCCGCCTGCCTGCTGGCCCTGGCTGCCGCGCCGGCCCAGGCCGAGGTCTTCATCAACGAACTGCACTACGACGACAGCACCGCTGCCGGTGACGTCGGCGAAGCCATCGAAGTGGTCGCCACCGCCGGCGAGGATCTGTCCGGCTACCGCCTGTACCTCTACAACGGCAGCAATCCGTCGGCCGCCACGGTCTACGCCAACAACGCGGTACCGGCCGGAACCGCGGCCAGCTGCGGCAGCGCCTCCCTGGCGGTGGTCACCTACCCCAGCAACGGCCTGCAGAACGGCCCCAACGACGGCATCGCCCTGGTCGACGCCAGCGGCAAGGTGGTCCAGTTCCTCAGCTACGAGGGCGCGATCACCGCCTCCGCCGGCCCCGCCGCCGGCATGACCAGCCAGAACATTCCCGTTGCCGAAACCAACAGCACCGCTGCGGGCACCTCGCTGCAGCTGACCGGCAGCGGCAGCCAGTACGCGCACTTCACCTGGGCCGAATCGGCCAGGCAGACCTTCGGCAGCTGCAACAACAACCAGACCTTCAGCGGCGGTGGCACCCCGGGCCCGAACACGCCGCCGTCGGTGTCCACCACCACGCCGGCACAGGGCAGCAGCACCTTCCCTGCCGCCGCCGACCTGGAAGTGGTGTTCAGCGAGACGGTCAACCTCGCCAGCGGCGCCTTCGCACTGACCTGCGGCACCTCCGGCAGCGTGCCGCTGATCTGGCCGGCCAGCGGCAAGAGCGTGAAGCTGTCGACCAACACCGCGCTGGTCGCCGGTGAAGCCTGCCGCTTCGACATCCGTGCCGCACGCATCACCGATGCGCAGGGTGCCCGCCCGGCGACCGACAGCCGCATCGCCTTCACCGTGGCCACCACCACCGGCAATCCGGACCCGGGCAATCCCGGCGGACCGGCCGGTTACTACTCGAAGGTCAACACCAGCAGCCCCAGCCAGCTGCGCTGCTCGCTGCACGCCACCATCAAGGGCCACACCGCGTATCCGTACAGTGGCTCGGGCACCAGCACCTGGACCATCCTGGAGATCGCCGACGAAGATCCGAACAACAGTGGCCGGATCCTCGACGCCTATCGCAACCGCAGCTACACCAAGGTGACCGACCGTGCAGGCAGTGGCGGCGGCCTGAAGTACAACCGCGAGCACACCTGGCCGAACTCGCTGGGCTTTGCCAGCACCACCGGCGACAAGGGCCTGCCGTATGCGCCCTATACCGACACCCACATGCTGTACCTGACCGACGCACAGTGGAACGCCGACCGCGGCAACAAGCCGTTCGGCAAGTGCGACGCCAACTGCGGCGAGCGTGCCACCGAGGCCAACAACGGCCAGGGCGGCGGCAGCGGCGGCTATCCGGGCAATTCGAACTGGGTACGTACGCCGGATGGCAACGCTGGCACTTTTGAAGTGTGGGGTGCACGCAAGGGCGACATGGCACGCGCGGTGATGTACATGGCCATCCGCTACGAAGGGGGCAAGGATGCGGCCACCGGCCAGTCCGAACCGGACCTGGAACTGACCGACGACCGCAGCAAGATCGTCAAGACCAGCAGCTCGCCGGCCTACATGGGCCTGCTGTCGACCTTGATCGACTGGCATCTTGCTGATCCGCCGAGCGCTGCAGAACGTGCCCGCAATGACGTGATCTACAGCTTCCAGGGCAACCGCAACCCGTTCATCGACCACCCCGAGTGGGCCACCCCGGGCCTGTTCACCTCGGCCAAGCCCGCGACCTGCCAGCTGGCCAACTGACACCGTTTGAAGAAAGTTGTATTTCCCCTGTCCGATCCTGACCCGGTCGGACAGGGGCCCTATACTCGACGGTCATGTCGACCGTCGATCCCGTCCTGCTGCTGTTGACCACCTGCCCGGACCGGGCCAGTGCCGAGCGCATCGCGCACGCGCTGGTCGCCGAGCACCTGGCTGCCTGCGTGACCCGCCTGGACGGCGCACAGTCGACCTACCGCTGGCAGGGCGAGGTGACCACCGACGCCGAGCTGCAGCTGCTGGTGAAAACCACCGCAAGCCGTGTCGATGACGCCATCGCCCGGATCGTCGAACTGCATCCGTATGAACTCCCGGAGTGCATCGCGGTCGAAACCCGGGCCGGCCTGCCGGCGTATCTGGACTGGATCCGGGCACAGACCCGGGAGGACACTGATTGAAGACTCTGTTTGCGCGTGGCGCCGCCTTGTGCGCCCTGTTGTGGCTTTCATTGCCAGCCTTCGCGCTGGATGAGAAGGATCTGCTGCCGGTGGACCAGGCGTTCGCGCTGACCGCCAGCGCGCCCGAGCGTGGCCAGATCCAACTGCAGTTCAAGATCGCCCCCGGCTATTACCTGTATCGCCACCGCACCACGGTGAAGGCTGATCCGGCGTTCAACGCCGCTGCGCTGCAGATGCCCGCAGGCAAGAAGCACCACGACGATTTCTTCGGTGAGGTGGAGACCTACCGCGAGCGCCTGCAGGCCACCCTGCCCGGCGCGCCCGCCGATGCCGCTGGCACCATCAGCCTGGAAGTGCGTTACCAGGGCTGCGCCGATGCCGGTGTGTGCTACCCGCCGCAGAAGCGCGTGGTGCAGGTGACCCTGCCCGGTGCAGGCGGTGCGGCGGCCACGCTGCCGACCGCACGCGCCACCGGCGCCAGTGCGTTCAACAACCCGCTGGCCGGCGCCGGCAGTGGCGGTGGCCTGCGACTGCCGGGCACCAGCAACAGCCAGGCATTGCCGCTGCCATCGGAACAGGCATTCGGCTTCGATGCCATCGCCAGCGATGGCAACACCCTGCTGCTGCGCTTCAGCCCGGCACCGGGCTATTACCTGTATCGCGACCGCACCTCGCTGAAGCTGGAAGGCAGCGCCGGGGTACTGGCCGACAAGCCGCGCTGGCCGGCGGCGCAGTCGCACCGCGACGAGCACTTCGGTGATGTGGCGGTCTATTTCAACCAGGTGGAAGTGCCGGTGCCACTGCGCCGCAGCCGCGCCGAGGCCGTAGACAGCACGCTGGTGGTGACCTTCCAGGGCTGCCAGACCGATGGCATCTGCTATCCGCCGATGACCCGGCGGGTGAAGCTGTCGATCCCCGCCGGCAAGGTCAACGCCACCGGTGATGCACCGGCTGCACGCGACGAAGTGATCCGCTCGCTGCCGCCTTCGGCCGCTGCCAGCACCCGCGAGGGCGCCAACGGCACGCCACTGCGCCTGCTTCCGACTGTGCCCAATGACGCGCCCGCCACCACGGGCGGTGCCGACGCCAGCAGCGGCGCGCGCGATGCATTCGCCGCTGATGCGCAGCAGGACAATGCACTGCGTACCAAGGCCCCCAGCCGCGTGCCGAAAACCGACAGCTCGCTGCTGTGGGTGCTGCTGCTGGCGCTGGGCGGAGGCCTGGTGCTGAATCTGATGCCCTGCGTGCTGCCGATCCTGTCGTTGAAGGTGCTGAGCCTGGCGCAGAGCGGGGAAAGCCCCGAACGCGCCCGCAGCCATGCCATGTGGTACACGCTGGGCGTGCTGGTTGCCTTCGCGGTGATCGGCGCGCTGATGGTCGGCCTGCGCATGCTGGGCAACGCAGTCGGCATCGGTTTCCAGCTGCAGCATCCCGGCGTGGTCGCGGCGTTGGCCTACATCATGTTCGCGGTGGGCCTGAGCCTGTCCGGCGTGTTCACCATGGGCGGCGGCATCGGCAACTTCGGCCAGTCGCTGGCGCGACGCAGTGGCCCGGCCGGCGATTTCTTCACCGGCGTACTGGCCTGCGTGGTCGGCAGCGCCTGCGTGGGTCCGTTCTTCGGCCCGGCGGTGGCCTATGCCTTCGTTGCACCGCCGGTGGCGGCGATGCTGGTGTTCCTGTTCCTCGGCCTGGGCCTGGCCCTGCCGTTCCTGCTGATCGGCTTCGTGCCGGCGCTGGCCCGTCGCCTGCCCAAGCCGGGCCAGTGGATGGAAACCCTCAAGCATGTGCTGGCCTTCCCGATGTACGCCGCCGCGTTGTGGCTGCTGTGGGTGCTGGGCAAGCAGCGCGGCGTGGATGGCATGGCGCTGGCGCTGGGTGGCCTGCTGCTGCTTACCGGTGGCCTGTGGCTGTTCGAGCGCAGCCGCTGGCGCAGCCAGCGCGCGGCCGGGCTGCTGGGCGTGCTGCTGGTGATCGCGGCGCTGGTGCCGGTGTGGGCGGTGACGCAGCTGGCACCGCCGGCACGTGCCGCACAGGCGAGCAGCGAGAACGTGGTGGACTATTCGCCGCAGATGCTGGACCGCCTGCGCGCCGACAACCGCGTGGTGTTCGTCAACATGACCGCCGACTGGTGCGTGAGCTGCAAGGCCAACGAGCGCGCGGTGCTGTCGCGCCCGGAGTTCAAGGAACTGCTCAAGCGCACCAACGCGGTGTACATGCGCGGCGACTACACCAATGTGGACCCGCAGATCACCGCGTTCCTGGATGAACACAAGGCCGTGGGCGTGCCGCTGTACGTGGTGTACGGCCCCGGCGCACCGCCGACGGTGCTGCCCACCCTGCTGACCCAGGCGCTGGTGGAAGAAGCGCTGCTGCGCACCGCACGATGAAGTGGCAACGGCCAGCACTGCTGTGGACAGCGGTGCTGGCTGCCGGGCTTGGCCTGTGGGCCGGCAATCGGCTGGCGCCGGCGCCGGCGACGGAAGCTGCAGCGCCTGCCGTATCGCCCCCGGCGCTGCCGATGCTGCGCCCCGGTGATCCGCTGCCGGCGCTGGTCCTGCCCGATGGCGAAGGCCACGCGCTGGATATCCGCGAACGCTTCAAGGGCCGGCCGCTGCTGGTCAATGTCTGGGCCAGCTGGTGCGGCCCCTGTGTGGAAGAGATGCCCGAGCTGGCCCGCTTTGCCGAGGGCCAGGGCGCACGCGGCGTGCAGGTGTTGGGCCTGGCGCTGGATACGCCTGACAGCGTGCGCGATTTCCTGCAGCGGGTGCCGGTGGACTATCCCATCGTGCTCGATACCCCCGGCCCACGCGATGCCAGCGTGCAGTTGGGCAACGCGCAGGGTCTGCTGCCCTACAGCGTGTTGTTCGACGCACAGGGACGGATGGTGAAGGCCAAGCTCGGACCGTTCGCGCACGGCGAAATCGAAGGCTGGGCGAAGTAGGTCGGCAGGGCTGCGCCCTGCACCTGCAGATGCTTTCAGGCAACAGCAACAGCAACAACCGAAGCAACAGCAACAGCAACAGCGGCATTGCGTGGGGTGGATCTACGTGTCGACCAAGGTCGACACCTACCAAGAGCATCGCAGAACGCCATTCCGGCAGATCGCGGAAAACTGCCGAAGGCGGGGTGGGTCCGGTTGCGGGGGTGTAAGCGCCATGGAT
>NZ_JBFRFE010000009.1:0-21209 GCF_052114665.1 Stenotrophomonas sp. 2YAF22
GTGCAGGGGGCGCTGCAAGTACGTCCCTGTAAGCTCGGTCGCCGCATCCATGCGGCTCACGCCCCTGCRCAGCCCACCCGCCCGGCCTCTGACAGGTTCATGCGGGCGCCAGCCACGGAAAAAGAAAAAAAAGAGCAACAGCGGGTCGCTGCGCTCTCTTTGGGTTAGGCGATCGGTTGCGGGCGCTGGGGTCAGCGCTTGATCTGCTGGCCGTCGCCGGTCGGTACGCTGTCGTAGTAGCGGCCGGTGCGCGAGTCGAACACGCGGTTGGGGCCGACCGGTTTGACGCCGGGAACGATGCGGCCGTTGCGGTCGTAGACCTTGTCCGGCAGCGCCGGCGCGGGCGTGGGGGTCACTTGGGCCGGGCCGGTCGAGCGGATCGGCTGGGCCGGCTGCGGCGAGGGCAGCACCTGCGGCTGCGGGCGCGACGCCTGCGGTGGCGGGGCCACAGGCGGCGGCGCCACCGTCGAGCTGCTGCGGGTGGTGGTCGGATTGCCGGTGGGCACCTGCGCCTGGGCGAGCAGAGGCAGCAGGGCCGTCAACAGCAGGACAAGGCGGGGTTTCATGGCGCGCTCCAGGGTGGTCCACATTCACCCTGCGCCTGCCCCTGTGTGCCGGCCATGAACGGCCATCACACTTGCAAGCGYGTGCCGACACCCCCACGTCTGCGGCATCCCAGGCCACAACCCCACGGAGAGCCGGCATGAGCGCTTTCGATCTGACGCCCCCCACCGCCACGCAGACCGAAGCCCTGGTCGCCGGGCTCAGCGCCGAGGAGCGCCGCGTGCTGCTGCAGCACGGCACCGAGGCGCCCTTCTGCGGGGTGTTCCTCGACAACAAGCGTGAGGGCGTCTACTGCTGCCGGCTGTGCGCGCTGCCGCTGTTCCGCTCCAGCACCAAATTCGATTCGGGCACCGGCTGGCCCAGTTTCTTCGCCCCGTTCGACCCGTCGCACGTGCGCGAGATCCGCGACAGCAGCCATGGCATGGTCCGCACCGAGATCACCTGCGCCCGCTGTGGCAGCCATCTGGGCCACGTGTTCCCGGACGGTCCGCCGCCCACCTACGAGCGCCACTGCCTGAACTCGGTCTCACTTTCATTCACCGGCAACGGCGAGCCGTGGCCCGATCCGCTGCAGCGTGGCGGCGCGGAGGCCGGCGTGGCGGGCTGACACCGCCGCAATGCCCCGCTGACCGACTTCACAGAATTCCCTCTTCAGAAACACCGGTGTCAGGCCGACAAGGAGATATCCCCCCTCCTTGCGTCGCGCCATGCTCATCATCGTTGGATTCCTGGTCGTCATCATCAGCGTGCTGGGCGGCTACCTCGGCGCACACGGCCGCCTTGGGGCGCTGTGGCAGCCCTACGAACTGGTCATCATCGGCGGTGCCGCGCTGGGTGCATTCCTGGTCGGCACCCCGGCCAAGACGGTCAAGCAGACGCTGCAGGCCATGGTCGGCGTGTTCAAGGGCCCGCGCTACAAGCAGCAGGACTACATCGATGTCCTCAGCCTGGTCTACGAACTGCTCAACAAGGCCCGCCGTGAAGGCTTCATGGCACTGGAAGACCACGTCGAGCGCCCGGCCGAAAGCGCGCTGTTCGGCAACTACCCGAAGGTGCAGGCCGACCACCACCTGATCGACTTCATCACCGACTGCCTGCGCCTGATGATCGGCAGCAACATCGAGCCGCATGAGCTGGAGCCGCTGCTGGAGCTGGAGCTGGAAAAGCACCACGCCGAAGCGATGGCGCCGTCACAGGTGCTGACCAAGGTTGCCGACGGCCTGCCCGGTTTCGGCATCGTGGCGGCAGTGCTGGGCATCGTCATCACCATGGGCTCGATCGGTGGCGACATCGTCGAAGTGGGTGGCCATGTGGCCGGCGCGCTGGTCGGCACCTTCCTCGGCATCCTGCTGGGCTATGGCTTCGTCGGCCCGATGGCCTCGGCGATGGAAGCCCGTGCCGAGCAGGACAGCCGCATCTACGAGTCGGTGAAGACCGCCCTGCTGGCCTGCCTGCGCGGCTACAACCCGAAGATCGCGCTGGAGTTCGCCCGCAAGACGCTGCCGTCGAACGTGCGCCCGGCGTTCTCCGACTTCGAGCAGCACCTGAAGACGGTCAAGTAAGCCATGGCCGAGACCAAGCCCACCGTCATCGTCCGCCGGGTCAAGAAGGCCGGCCACGCCGCCCACCATGGCGGTTCGTGGAAGGTGGCCTATGCCGACTTCGTGACCGCGATGATGGCCTTTTTCCTGGTGCTGTGGCTGATGGCCAGCACCAGCAAGCCCGAGCGCGCAGCCATTTCCGAGTACTTCCGCAACCCCAGCCCGCTGGTCGGCTCCAGCGCGACGCCGGCGCCAGGCATGGCCGGGCCGGGCGGTGCCAGCACCTCGATGATCAAGCTCGGCGGCGCCACCGATGTTTCGCGCGGCAACAGCAACGATCCCTTCCAGAACCAGCAGAAGTCGATACCGCAGCCGGTGGACGAGCAGCAGCGCGACAAGCAGCAGCTGGAAGCGCTGATGAAGGAACTGCAGGAAGCGATCAGCCGCAGCCAGGCGCTGGAACCGTTCAAGGACCAGCTGCTGCTGGACCTGACCCCGGAAGGCCTGCGCATCCAGATCGTGGACAAGCAGAACCGGCCGATGTTCGACCTCGGCAGCGCCACCCTGAAGCCGTACACCCAGCAGATCCTGCACGAGCTGGCCGAGTACCTGAACCACGTGCCGAACCGGATCAGCCTGACCGGCCACACCGACATCACCGCCTATTCGGCCGCACGCGGTTACGGCAACTGGGAACTGAGCGCCGACCGCGCCAATGCCGCGCGCCGCGCGCTGATCGATGGCGGCCTGGAAGACAGCAAGATCACCCGCGTGGTCGGCCTGTCTTCGTCGGTGCTGTTTGACAAGGCCGATCCGCAGAACCCGATCAACCGCCGCATCAGCATCGTGGTGATGACCAAGGCTGCCGAGGAAGCTGCGCTGGCCGGCGCTGGGCCGCACGTGGGCCTGTCGGCGACCACCGTGGACCCGGACGTGCAGGCCGCGCAGGGGCCAGCAAAGTAATAGGTGGGTGTGGACCTGGGTCCGCACATCCGGGAAAAGCGTGCGGACCAAGGTCCGCACCCACCAATGGTCATGCCGCTTACAATGGCGGTCTTTCCGATTTCAGGTGATCCCACCCCATGTCCCAGTCCTCCAAGGCCAAGCGCGACAAGCGCAAGAAGCAGCAGGCCAAGCGCCCGTTCCTCCGTCTGAACGCCCAGCAGCAGGTGCAGAACCATGCCGTGCTGGTGAACGAGGACGGCCAGGCCGTGGCCGCCATCGGCCTGCAGGGCCGTGAGTGGCTGCTGGCCATCGGCKGCCAGACCATGGGCAACGCCGACAACCCGGTGCCGATGCTGGCCATGCTGAAGCACCTGTCCAACGTGCAGGAAGCCGAAGGCCGCAAGGTCACCCTGGAATATTCCGAGCTGATGCAGAAGCTGCTCGACACCCTGGCCGAAGAAGCGGGCCAGACCGGCGAGGAGTACCTGGACAAGCTGGTGGCCGAGTTCGCCAGCGAGCAGGCTGAAGACGCAGCAGCCGAAGGCGAAGCTGCCGATGAAGCGGCTGCGGACACTGCCGGCGCCGAAGGCGCTGCCGACGCGGAGGCCGCTACGGCCGCCGACGCCGACGGCAAGCCGCAGGCCTGATCCGGCTGCGGCGGTGTCGGTCTACGTCGATGACGCGGTGCATCCCTGGCGCGGTCAGCGCTGGGCGCACCTGATGGCCGATACCCTGGCCGAGCTGCACGCGATGGCGGCGCAGCTCGGCATTCCTCCACGGGCCTTCCAGAACAAGGCCAGCGGGGCGCATTACGATGTCACCGCCGAGCTGCGTGCGCAGGCACTCGCGCTGGGCGCGGTAGCCATTTCCCGGCACGCGGATCGCGCACAGGTGAAAGCGGTGATCGCCAACGCCAGGGCGCAGTACCGGCCGTAGGCGCGCCCAAGGAACACGAGGGCGCGATTGGCATGAACGCATCGCAATGCGCGCGGAACCTGCCGCGACACATTGGACACGATTCATCCAGCACGGCGAGAAGCAGCCGGGCATGGCCCGGCGCTACCGGTGACTCTCAGAACGGGTCGCTGCCCAGCCGCACTTCCACGTTCAGCAGCGAGCACAGCGCCAGCAAGGCGTCGTCATCGCGGGTCAGCGCCATCCAGCCACTGAAGCCGTCGTTGCCGGCATCCACGCTCCACAGCGTGTAGTTGTGCTCGCGCAGGCGGTCGAAGGCGGTGCTCATCAGCTGCACGCCGTCCAGGTCCGCGGCGAAATCCTCGTCGTCCAGGTCGCCACCCCAGTCCAGCTGCAGGTTGAAGCGCGCCGACAGCTCGTTCACCGCCGACTGCAGCGAATCGAAATCATCACGTTCGACCTCGAAGCCCGACTGCCAGGCGATGGCCGTGAACAGCGCCGGCAGCCAGTCGCTGTCGGCTTCCAGCGGCTGGCCGTCCTCGGACAGATGCTCGCGCCAGCGGTTGAACTGCTGCAGGGCCAGCTCTTCGTCACCGGGGTTGATCAGCACGAGCAGGTTCCAGACCCGCGCCTCGAAGTCGTCCTCGTCGAAATCGTGGGCGTCTTCCTCGAAGTCGAAATAGTCGCTGTTGTCAGGCATGGCGGAACGTCCTCGGGAGCAGGGGGGCATTCTACGGTTTATCCTGTACCGCTGAAGCCGGCCGTGGTGGCCGTCACTGTGAATGAAGCGATGAGCGATACCCCTCCCGACCACCTGGCGATCAACCCGGCCAGCCCCTTCCACGATGCGCAGGCCCTGGAGCGCGGCGTCGGCGTGCGCTTCAACGATGTCGAGCGCGACAACGTCGAGGAATACTCGGTCAGCGAAGGCTGGATCCGCGTGCAGGCCGGCAAGGCTCGTGACCGTCGCGGCAACCCGATGACCATCAAGGTCAAGGGCAAGGTCGAGGCGTATTTCCTGGAACAGAAGCCGGAGTAACCGGCCGTCCCGGGGCGGGGTCAGATCCCTTTCCTGCGGAAAGGGATCTGACCCCGATCGGCAGCCCGGTCGGCATACCGTTCACTCGCGCTTGCGCGATTCCAGCAGGTCGAGGTTGCGGATCAGCCGCCGTGCGATCTCGTCCGACACCACGCCGCGGCGGGTCAGCCGGAACAGTTCCTCGCGTTCGGCATTCAGCCCGGCGCTGCGCAGCTGGCGATAGCCCATCTCCATCCGGTTCACCTTCTCCGGGTCCACGTCCGGGTTGTCGCGGTCCAGATGCCGCTGATACAGCAGGCTCACCCGCGATGCGGCGTCGTTGTACAGCTGCACGTTCTCGGTGTTCTGGTTCAGCACCAGCTGCTGGCGCATGCGCTCCACGCCCGCCAACGCGGCCTTCGAGGACAGCTTGCGGGCGAGATCCTCTTCCTTGCGCTCACCCGAATCGGCCGGCAGCTGCAGGCCCTTCAACAGCTGCGGCAGCGCCACGCTGGCGCCGACCAGCGAGCACAGGATCACCGCAGCAGCCAGGAAGATCACCAGGTCGCGTGCCGGGAACGGGCTGCCATCGGGCAGGAACAATGGCAGCGTCAACACGCCGGCCAGGGTGATCGCACCACGCACACCCGCCACCGAGGTGGCCACCACGATGCGCCAGTTCGGTGCCTCGCCACGCTCAAGGCCGCGGCGTCGCGCGCGCAGCAGGTTCCAGCGCAGCGACAGCCACACCCACAGCAGGCGCARCGCAATCAGCGTCGCGTTGATCACCAGCACGTAAACCAACAGCCACCACGCGCTCTGGTGGCCGCTCTCGTTCATGGTGGTGGTGGCGCGTTCGACAATGCCCGGCAACTGCTCGCCCAGCAGCACGAACATGATGCCGTTGAAGCTGAACTGCAGCATGTTCCAGACGCCGGCACGCTGCACGCGCATGCTGCCGGAGACACGGCCGGTCATTTCCACGTAGCTCATGGAAATACCCGCTGCGACCGCAGCGAGAATGCCCGACGCGTTGATTTCTTCTGCCAGCAGGTACGCCGCGAACGGGATCAGCAGGTTGACCAGCATCGCCGCGCCCGGCTCTTCGCCGAAACGGCGCCACAGCCAGCGCTGGAACGTGGACACGCCGAGGGTGACCGCCACGCCGACGGCCAGGCCGGCCACCGCTACCCACACGAAGGTCAGCGAGGCGGTCGCCAACGAGAAGGTACCGGTCATCACCGCCGCCACCGCGAAGCGGAAGCAGACCAGGCCGGAGGCATCGTTGAGCAGTGACTCGCCTTCCAGGATGTGCATCAGGCGCTTGGGAATCGGTGCCTTGGCAGCGATCGCGCCGACCGCCACCGGATCGGTCGGTGACACGATCGCGGCCAGCGCGAAACACACCGCCAGTGGCATCACCGGAATCATCCAGTGGATCAGCAGGCCCGCGCCGATCACGGTGAACACCACCAGCCCGAACGCCAGTTCGAGGATCGCGCCCTTGTCGCGGAACAGGCCCTGCTTGGGAATGCGCCAGCCATCAAGGAACAGCAGCGGCGGCAGGAACAGCAGGAAGAACACTTCCGGTTCCAGTGCATGACCGCGGTTGAATACCCCGGCGATCACCGCGCCGAGGCCGATCTGCACCAGCGGCAGCGGCAACGAGAATGGCAGGACGCGAACCAGGTAACCGCTGGCGACAACGGCCACCAGCATCGCCAGGACGACTTCGATGGTGTGCATGCTTCTTCCACAGGAGCGGCGCGTGGGGCCGGAAAAACCGGAGTGCGCCGGGGGACGGGAAAAAACTTAACACAGCAGGCCGCCACTGCGCCCAGCGATCTGAATGCGCGTCAGGACCGCGACAGCAAGCGCCGCCCGATCCAGGCCGGCGTGCTGGCCACGTCGTCATGCACCACTGCCAACCGGCCCTGCACGTGTCCTGATGCAGGGCGTTCCAGCCCTGGCAGCAGCGGTGGGGTCACGCCGCATCCTGAGCGCGCTCGGCGCCATCGAAGCGGTACAGGTCCATCGCCAGGAAGCCGGCATCGATACCGGCATCGATGCGCTTGGCACCGAAGCCACCCTCCCCCGCCGCACCCATCGCAAAGTACAGCGGCAGCAGATGCTCATCGGTGGGATGCGCACGCTCGGCAAACGGTGCCTGTCGGCGGTAGTCGAACAGGGCATCGCGGTCATTGGCAGCCAGCCGCTGCTCCACCCAGTCGATGAAGGGGCGCACGTAGGGCGCTTGCTTGCCGTCCTGATAATGGCCCCAGTCGTGCAGGTTGTGGGTGATGCTGCCCGAACCGATCAGCAGCACGCCCTGTTCGCGCAGCGGCGCCAGCGCACGGCCCAGCGCGAACTGATGCTGCGGGCCCAGCATCGGCTGGATCGACAGCGGCACCACCGGGATATCGGCCTGCGGGTGCAGCAGGCGCAGCGGTACCCACGCGCCATGGTCGAGGCCACGTTGCGGATCGAGTGCCACCGGCAGGCCGGCGGCGGCGATGCGGCCCGCTACCTCTTCAGCCAACGCCGGATCACCGGGCGCCGGGTACTGCAGCGCGAACAGTTCGCGTGGGAAGCCGCCGAAATCGTGGAGGGTGGGCGGCTGCGGATGGTTGCCGACCAGCGGCTGCCGGGCCAGCCAATGCGCCGAGGCGATGACGATCGCACGCGGCGTTGGCAGGTCGCGGGCCAGCTCGGCCAGCCGCACGCCGACCTGGCCCGGATGCAGGGCGGTCATCGGCGAGYCGTGGGAGATGTACAGCGAAGGCAGACGGGACATGATCTTCTCCAATGACAGGAACAGGCAGCAGGCCGGGTGACGGTCAGCGCGAACGCAGGGTCCAGCGGCCATCGCCAAGCAGGAACAGCACGACCAGGGCCAGCGCCCAGAACGCCGGGTATTCCCAGCCACCGCCCGCGTTGGCGAAGCTGAAACCGTTGGCGCCATGCACGGTCACGATGGTGCCCAGCAGCAACGGCACACCGAGCAGACCGATCCAGCGCGCGTAGATGCCAAGCAGCAGCGCTGCGGAAATCGTCAGTTCAACGGCAATGGTGAGGTAGCCGAGGACGCCGGGCAGGCCCAGCGACTCGAAGAAGGCAGCAGTACCTGCCGGGGTGAACACCAGCAACTTGGTCAGCGCATGGACCAGGAACAACACGCCCAGGGCCAGCCGCAGCAGGGTCGCGGCATACGGGGCGAGCGGAGACATGGGGGCGGCGGTAGCGTTCATGGGATACCTCGGTAGGGACAGGGCACAGGTTATTGCGCCCTCCATTGCCGATAAATACGATGGATCGACCGTATTTATTTCAGAAGGCGCAACAATGGACACCCTGGATGCCATGCGCGTGTTCGTCGCGGTGGTCGAACGCAACGGCTTCAGCRCCGCCGCACAGGCGCTGGACATGTCCACGGCCGGTGTCACCCGCCAGGTCGCCGCGCTGGAAAAGCGCCTGTCCACCCGCCTGCTCCACCGCACCACCCGCCGGGTCAGCCCGACCAGCGCCGGCGCCGCCTACTACGCGCAGTGCGTGCGCCTGCTGGCCGAGTTCGATGCGCTTGAGGCCAGCATCGGCGCACAGGCGCTGGAGCCGTCCGGCACGCTGCGCATCAACGCACCGGTCAGCTGGGGCATCGCCCGCCTCGGCCCTTTGCTGGCCGGCTACCGCGAGCGCTTCCCGCAGGTCGAGCTGGACCTGGCGCTGTCCGACCGCCTGGTGGACATGGTCGAAGAAGGCTACGACGTGGCCATCCGCATCACCCGCGAACCGGGCCCGAGCCTGATCGCGCGGCGCCTGGGCCAATCGCGGATCAGCCTGTGTGCCGCACCGGCCTACCTGGCCGCACACGGAACACCGCAGGCACCAGAGGATCTGCAGACCCACGCCTGCCTCGGCTACAGCTACTGGGCCGCCGGCGACCACTGGCCACTGCAGGGACCGGGTGGCGAAGTGAAGGTTGCAGTGACCACCCTGCTGCGCGCCAACAATGGCGACGTCCTGCGCGAAGCCGCGATTGCCGGCATGGGCGTGATCCTGCAGCCGGACTTCCTGTTGCACGAGGCGCTGGCCGATGGCCGCCTGGTGCGCATCCTGCCCGGATGGGAAGCTGAGCCGATCGGCATCTTCGCCGTCTACACCAGCCGCAGCCATCTCGCACCGAAGGTGCGCAGCTTCATCGACTACCTGGTGGAAACCGGGGTGTAGGGGATTCGCGCGACTTCCGGTAGTGCCGGCCGCTGGCCGGCATCCGCATGACATCGATTGCCCTCGGCTGCCAGCCAGCGGCCGGCACTACCGGTCAAACGACAACCTCATCCAGCTGCGCGATGATCTTTTCCAGCGGTGCCGGCCGCCCCAGCAGGTAGCCCTGCACCTGGTCGCAGCCATGCGCGGCCAGCCAGTCCAGCTGCCCCGGCGTCTCCACGCCCTCGGCGATGATCGTCAGCCCCATGCTGTGGCCCAGCGACAGCAGTGCCCGGCAGATCGACGCGTTGCGGGGATTGGTTTCCACGTCGGCCACAAAACTGCGATCGATCTTCAGGACGTCCAGCGGCAGGTGCTGCAGGTAGGACATGCTCGAGTAGCCGGTACCGAAATCGTCCAGCGACACGCGGATGCCCTGCTCGTGCAGGCGCTGCATGGTCTGCATCGCCTGTGCCGGCTTGCGCATCAGGCTGCTCTCGGTCAGTTCCACGTGCAGTGCACCACGGGCCAGGCCGAAATCCTGCTGCGCGCGGGCAAACTCGGCCACCAGATCGCTGTTGAAGAACTGCACCGCCGACACGTTGACCGCGATCGACAGCTCGCCCCACCCCGCTTCGACCAGACGCCGCTGCGCCTGTGCCGCTGCGCGGATCACCCAGCGTCCCAACGCCAGGATCAGGCCGGTGTCCTCGCACAACTGGATGAACTCGCTGGGCGGGATGAAGCTGCCATCGGCCTGCGGCCAGCGCAGCAGCGCCTCCAGCGACGCCGGGCTGCCATCGCTGGCGTGCCGGATCGGCTGGAAGTACAGCTGGAATTCGTTGTCGATCGCCGCGTGGATGCGCCCGGCCAGGCGCAGGCGGTCGGCCAGGCGGATGGTCACCGCCGCATCGAACCAGGCCACGACGTTGCCTTCGGCGCGGGCCGCGTGTGCTGCCTGTGCGGCCATGCCGATCGCCTGTTCCGCACTGTGGCCTGCATCGGCGTCACGTACCGCCACACCAATGCGGGGTTCGAACTGGTGCAGCGAATCCTGGCCGCGCATCGGTGCCGAGACGATCTGCAGCAGATCGTCCAGCACGCGCTGGGTATTGTGTTCCGGCGCGATGGCCAGCACGAAATCCTCCGCCGGCTGGAACGCCAGCAGGCCGAAGCGCGCGCCCAGCCCGCCCAGGCGCGAGGCCATCGACTGCAGTACCGCGTCGCCGATCTCACGACCCAGCGTATCGGCCACCAGCTGCAGACCGCGCAGCTGCACATAGGCGATGGTGTAGGCGCCAGCCTGCTCGTCCAGCTGTTCGCTCAGTGCGCGCACGTTGAGCAGGCCGGTGGCCGGGTTGTGCCGTGCGTGATAGGCCAGGTCGCGCTCGTAGGCCAGGCGCTCGCTGACATCCTCGGCCAGCACCAGGCACGCGGGCTGGCCATCGAAATCCAGCTGCGACAGGTGCACGCGCACTTCGAACACACTGCCATCCTTGCGCTGGTGCAGGCGCACCGCAGCGTCCTGCAGTTCACCACTGCGCACCTGCGCGATCGCGCCCTTGACCTCGTCCCAGCCCTCGCGTGGGCGGATGTCGAGGATACTCATCGCCAGGAATTCGTCGCGGCTGTAGCCGTACTGCTGCACGGCCGCCTCGTTGACCTCGATGAAGCGCAAGGTGTCCGGATCGAACACCCAGAACGGCGCGGGGTTGCGATCGAACAGCAGGCGGAAGCGGCGTTCCACCTGGCGCATCTGTTCGCGTGCCTGGTAGCGCTCGCTGAGGTCGGTCAGTGCGCCGATCATGCGCCGCTGCCGATCGACCACCGCTACCCGCTGGCCACGCGCGGCAACCCAGCGCACGGCACCGCCGGGCAGCACCAGACGGAATTCTTCGTCGAGTACAGCGTTGCCGGCGAAGGCCTGATCGAAGGCCTGCTGCATGCGTGCGCTGTCATCGTGGTGCACGCGGGCGAAGAATTCGGCCACCGGCAGCGCATCGGTCTGCACACCGAAGATCTCGCGCGCCAGCGGTGACCAGCGCAGCAGCGCAGCGTCTTCGTCGACATACCAGGTGCATACGCGGCCCACCTGATGGGCCAGGCGCAGCTCGGCGTGGCCGGTGCGCAGCTCTTCGGCCATCGACTGCTGCCGGTGCGTGCTGCGGCGCACCGCGTACAGCAGCACCAGCAGCAGCACCACGTAGGCCAGCATGATGGCGATCGCCGCCTGCAGATACGGCCACCACGGCTTCAGCACACCTTCGTTTGCCAGGCCGACCTGCACCGCCAGTGGACTGCGCTCAAGGGTGCTGATGGTGGAGATGCGCGGTATCTGGTCCACCGCTCCGGGAATGCTGCCCAGCTCGACCACTGCCTGCCGGCCCAGCAGCGTGCGTGCCGGCAGCGTGTAACGGCGGCCGACGGTGCCGTGCGGATCGGGGACACGGGCCAGCATGTAGCCATCGGCGTCGCTGATCGAGGCCAGGCCACTGGGCCCCACATCCAGACCACCCACGATCCGCTGCAGTTCGCCGCAGCGCAGCCGTGCCAGCAGCCAGCGATCGCCAGCCATCGGCAGCGCCAGCGGCACCACCCAGCCACCATCGCTGGCACGCTGCGGCGGCCCGATGTACAGCGCACTTCCCTGCCCCCGTCGCTGCGGATCGGTCCACAGTGGCAGCTGCAGGTCGCCCTTGCCGGCGGTCAGGGCGCGGCCATAAGTATCGAGCACGACGATGCTGTGCAGTTCAGCGTGCCGGCGCAGCACGCCGGCTATGGCGGCGTCCAGCAGCCCAGGCGCCTGCGCAGGCACCGTGCGGAACAGCTCGGCCGCATCGGCGGCGATGCCGGCCATCGCCCGTTCCAGGTTGCGCAGCTCCAGTGCCAGCAGGCGCTCGCTGCCTATCGCCAGCGCCCGGCTCTGCCGCTGCGCGGCTTCCAGCCGGCGCTGGTAATCGTTGGCCAGCATCGCGGCCAGGCCTGCCGCCAGCAGCACGCCCAGCACCACGCCGCCCCAGGTAATGGCACGCAACGGCCGGGCCAGCGCGTGTCTCAGCGCCGGCATCGGTCGGTCTTCCCTGTGCAGTCGGCTGGCTTCATGCGCGAACGATTCCTCCACATCCCCGACCTCAACGGCCGGCGGACGCCATTCTTGACGCCTCGACCCGTCCTGCATGCGCCCTCCCCCGGGTGCTGCAGACATCCAGCCCGCAGCATGCACCACGCCGGTGACCGCGTGAAGATCGCTGCGGCGTGTTCAGCCAGATCACGCACAGTGCTGGCCCTGTCGAGCACGTCCAGCCGGCCCGCAGCGGATTAGACTTGGAGTTTTCCGCCGCAAGAGAAGTCCATGTCCAAGCTGCGCCGCCCCACCCTGGCACTGGCCATCGTTGCCAGCCTGTCCCTGGCCGCCTGCGACCGCCCGGCCGATCCGGCCGCCGGCACCGCCGCACCGGCCGAGGCGACACCCGCTGCCGCCAAGCCGATGCTGGGCAGCTTTGGTTTCGATGCCAGTGGCATGGACCGCAGCATCGCCGCCGGTGACGACTTCTTCGGTTTCGCCAACGGCAGCTGGGTGAAGAACACCGAGATTCCGGCCGACCGCTCGCGCTTCGGCAGCTTCAACGTGATTGCCGAGAAGACCCAGGCCGACACCCGCGCGATCCTGGAAGGCGCTGCCGGCAACGCCCAGGCCAGCGGCGAAGACAAGCTGATCGGCGACTACTACGCCGCCTACATGGACGAGGCCGGCATCGAGCAGCGCGGCCTGGCACCGGTGCAGCCGCAGCTGAAGAACATCGATGCGATCGCCGACAAGGCCGGCCTGGCCCGCGCCCTCGGCGGCGACGTGCGCGCCGACGTCGACCTGCTCAATGCCACCAACTTCTACACCGACCGCCTGTTCGGCCTGTGGGTGTCGGTGGACCTGCTGCAGCCGGACCGTACCGCGCCGTACCTGGTGCAGGGCGGCCTGGGCATGCCGGACCGCGATTTCTACCTGGGCGGTGGCCGCATGGCCGACCTGCGCAAGCAGTACCAGGCCTACATCGCGCAGGTGCTGCAGCTGGCCGGCGTGGCCGACCCGGCCGGCAAGGCGCAGCGCATCCTCGCCCTGGAAACGAAGATCGCCCAGGCGCATGCCACGCAGGAAGAAACCAATGACGTGACCAAGGGCGCCAACCCCTGGACCCAGGCCGACTTCAACGCCAAGGCCCCGGGCATGGACTGGGCCGCGTTCCTGGACGCCTCAAAGCTTGGCCAGCAGCAGGACTTCATCGTGTGGCAGCCCAAGGCCGTGGCCGGCCTGTCCAAGCTGGTGGCCACCGAGCCGCTGGATGCCTGGAAGGACTACATGACCTTCCACGCGCTGGACCGCGCCGCTGCCTACCTGCCGAAGAAGTTCGCCGATGCGCGCTTCGCCTTCCACGGCACCGCGCTGAGCGGTACGCCGCAGCAGAGCGACCGCTGGAAGCGTGCCGTGGATGACGCCAACCATGCCGTCGGCGAGGCCATCGGCAAGCGTTACGTCGAAAAGCACTTCGATGCCAAGACCAAGGAACGTGCCGACGAGATGGCGAAGAACATCATCGCCGCCTTCGCCAAGCGCATCGATGCACTGGCCTGGATGTCACCGCAGACCAAGGCCAGCGCCAAGGCCAAGGTGGCCGGCCTCACCGTGGGCATGGGCTATCCGGACAAGTGGCGCGACTACACCGGCCTGGACATCCGTCGTGATGATCCGCTGGGCAATGCGCAGCGCGCCGAGCTGTTCGAGTACCAGCGCAACATCGCCAAGCTGGGCAAGCCGGTCGACCACAGCGAGTGGGCGATGCTGCCGCAGACCATCAATGCGATGAACGTGCCGCTGGAAAACCGTCTGGTGTTCCCGGCGGCGATCCTGCAGCCGCCGTTCTTTGACGGTGCCGCCGACGACGCGGTGAACTACGGTGCGATCGGCGCGGTGATCGGCCACGAGATCAGCCACGGCTTCGACAACGCGGGCGCGTTGTTTGACGACACCGGCAAACTGCACAACTGGTGGACGGCCGAAGACCTCAAGCAGTTCAACGCAGCGGGCGATGCGCTGGCCGCACAGTTCAGCAGCTACGAGCCGTTCGCCGGCGTGCACGTCAACGGCAAGCTGACGCTGGGCGAGAACATCGCCGATGTCGCCGGCCTGGGTACCGCCTACGATGCCTACCAGCTGTCGCTGCAGGGCAAGCCGGGCCAGACCCTGGAAGGTTTCACCCCGGACCAGCGCTTCTTCCTCGGCTTCGCCCAGGCCTGGCGCAGCAAGAGCCGCGAGCAGGCGCTGCGCAATTCGCTGCTGACCGACGTGCATGCACCGGGCCAGTTCCGCGCGTTGACGGTGCGCAACATCRACGCCTGGTACCCGGCGTTTGAAGTGAAGGAAGGCCAGAAGCTGTACCTGGCCCCGGACAAGCGGGTCAAGGTGTGGTGATGTAACGCAGACGGGCGCCGAAAGGCGCCCGTTTTATTTCCATGGGTAGACGCCAACCTTGGTTGGCGTTCTTCCGGCATCCACGCATCGCATGGATGGGCACCGCGGCAAGGCGCGCCGACCAAGGTCGGCGCCTACCGGGGCAATGCCGGCCACTCGCGCAACGATTCCACCGGCACGCCCACGCGGGCGCAGGCGCGGCTCGCCAGGCCGTCGGGCAGCGCGCGGCGGAACAGCGGCGCCATGCCCTGCATCAGCTTCGCCGAAGCTGCGGCCTGCGCACGCTGGCGCGTGCTGCGCTCGAGCATGCCCTCGGCCCAGTCCGGCAACAGCGCGGCACCGGCACCGAGGAATATCTCGCGCGACAGGCCGGGCACCGGTACAGGCAGCCGCACGCCGGACAGCACCTGCAACACTTCGCGTGAGCGTTCGTCCACCACCAGCTCCGGCTGCCGCGCGCAGAAATACGCATCCACTTCCGCTGCACTGCGTGGTACGTCCACCGCGCCAAGCGCTTCGGCCACGCAGCGGTACTCGTCGTAATAGCGGTCGGCGATCGCGGCAGGCACCTCGCGCCCGTAGCGACGATAGCCCTGCAGGAAGCCGTAGGCCTCGGTCACGTGCACCCACGTCAGCAGGTGCGGATCATCGGCGGCATACGGCTCGCCCTGCGCGGTATGCCCGCGGATCTGTGCGTGGATGCGCCGCACCTTGGCCACCAGCGCTTCCACCTCGCGCGCCGGCGCGTAGCTGGTGCCGGCCACGAAGGCAGTGGTGCGGCGCAGGCGGCCGACCAGGTCCTGGCGGAAATTGGAATGATCGTAGACACCGGCCAGCGCGCGCGGATGCAGCGTCTGCAGCATCAGGGCACACAGACCGCCGGCCAGCATCGAGGGCAGCTCAGCGTGCATCCGCCAGGTCACGCTGTCCGGCCCGAACCAGCCTGGATCGCCCAGTGGATGGTCGTAGTCGATGCCGCTCTGGCCACGCGGAAACGCATCCAGGACCCAGCGCCGGATCGGCGCGGTGACGGGGCGGGAAAGACGGTGCAGCAACGGCGGCATCATGGGTCCAGATCGGCGGAGGGGCGGACCGCGTCCTGCGCGGTCCACCCCGATTCTGGTCGATCACGACCGGCACAGCGAGCCCACCCGCTCAGCGTCGGTTTCATGTGCGTGCGCAGCACGTTTCACCCTGCGACATCTTGTCGCAGGCCACGCGAGCAATGTTGCGTCGCACCAATATTCACCTGTTCAGACAGAACCCTTGTGCCGCGTGGCCTTGAGGCCATTGCACCGCTCGCTGGAAGTGCTAGAACTGAACCCGCCACACCGTCCACTGCAGATCGCCGCACGTTCCACCAAGGAGCCAGCCATGATTGCTTTGTTCAAGGGTTTGGGATTACTGCTTCGCGACAACGAGCTCTACAGCAGCCCGTTCGAAAAACAGGTCGCGCACTGGCGCACCCTCAGCGAACAGCAGATCCGCGATGAAGTGGCGGTGCTGGCCCAGGCCAAGTGCCAATGGCTGATCACTTCGATCGTCGGATGGCAGGCGGCTTCGCTGCTGATCCTCGGCCTGATCACCAATTACCTGTGGCGCGACGACTACCACATCACCTTCACCCGCGTGGTCGTGGTGTTCGGCTCATGGATCTCGATCCTGTTCGTGATCTGGTTCATGGCCAACATGTTCGACCGCACAGCGGGCTTCGAACGCTGGATGAAGGCCTTCAACAGCCGCGCCCGCATCACCTCCAAGGCCGACAGCGTCGAGCACGTGGCCGAAGCGCTGGACCTGGCTGAACACTATCCGGAAGTGCTGGACTACAAGCAGGCGGTCACCGCCAAGCGCGAGCTGCGCCACGAGGACATCCGCATCATGACCGAGATCGGGCGCATGAAGCAGCATTCCGAACTGGTGGGTCGCCTGAATCATGTCGGTGAAACCGAACACCATCACGACATGACGCTGCAGCCGGCTTACTGAGCCGAACGCAATCCGGGGGGAGCCACAATGCCACCGTGCTCAGTCACGGTGGCATTGTTCTTTCTGCACGTCGCTGACGCACTGGCGGAAGTCCTTGGGCAGGCCGCTGACCTGCTCGGTCTTGCCTGCGGCCACCGCGAACCGGCGCAGCGGCGGCGTCGCGCAAGCGGTGTCGGTGCTGCAGCCCGGCGCCAGCACCAGGTAATGGCATTGGCCACTGCTGCTGGCGATGCATTCGAAACGCGCCACGCCATCGACCACCGTGCTCTTGCTGTACAGCGTGTCCACGCCATTGGCATTGGTGCGGGTGATCGACGTGTTGCTGGACTTTTCGCAGCCGGCGATGGCCAACACGGCGACAACTACAAGCAGGATACGGCGCATGTTCGTTCCTCGGTCGATGGCAATGGCTGCGGCTACATGCCGCGGAACAGGCTCATGAACGGCTGGCTGACCACCAGGGTTTCGGCACGCTGGCGCAGGCGCAGCACGCCACGGCCGGTATCGTCGCGGCTGACGGCTGCCACCGCCTTCATGTTGACGATGGTGGAGCGATGTACCTGGCGGAAGTGCAGCGGATCGAGCACTTCCAGCAGTTCGCGCAGCGGTGTGCGCAACAGGCTTTCGCCGGCGGCAGTGACCACGGTGGTGTACTTGTTGTCAGCACGGAAATAGATCACATCGTCCAGCATGATCAGCTGCGTATCGCGGCCATTGCTGGCGGTGATCCAGGCCAGGGGCGGCCGGTCGTTGGCGGCCGGGCCTGCACCCAGGCGCTGCAGCAGGCGCTCCAGCACCGCATCGTCCTGGCGCGTGGATGGCAGCCGCGAAAGAATGCGATCGCGCGTGGCCAGCAGCCGTTCGTCACTGACCGGCTTGAGCAGGTAATCCATCGCGCCCTGCTCGAAGGCATCGATGGCGTACTGGTCGTAGGCGGTGACGAACACCACCTGCGTGCGCGGGCTCAGTTCGGCCAATGACCGCGCCACTTCGATGCCGCTGATGCCGGGCATGCGGATGTCGAGGAAGGCGATGTCCGGCTGCTTCTCGGCCAGCTGTTCCAGCGCACTGGCACCGTCCTCGCATTCGGCCACCAGCTTCAGCTCCGGCCACAGCCGCCCGAGCTGCTCGACCAGCGAATGCCGCAGCAGCTCCTCGTCTTCGGCAATCAGCGCTTCAAGCGGCATGGCTGGGCTCCTTGGCCGACTGCGGCAGGGTCATGGTAGCGGCTACACCACTGGGGAAATTGGCGACGATCGCCACTCCGGCCTGCTCGCCGCAGGTCAGCCGCAGGCGCTCGCGCAGGTTCTTCAGGCCGATGCCGGTGCCGCTGGTGCCCTGTCCGAAACCGAGCCCATCGTCGGCGACCGTCACGGTGACATGGTCATCGAAACCACGCGCGAGGATCCAGATCGTGCCGCCGCCGGGCTTGGGTTCCAGGCCGTGCTTGATCGCATTCTCGACCAGGGTCTGCAGCGCCATCGCCGGCATCTTCACTTCGTGCAGCTCGGTAGGCACCTGCACTTCCACCGCCAGCCGTGCGCCCATGCGGATGCGCAGGATTTCCAGATAGGCGCGGGTACGTTCCAGCTCCACGCCCAGCGTGGAAACCGATTCATCCACCTGCGGCAGCGAACTGCGCAGGTACTGGATCAGGTGGCCGAGCATCTGCTCGGCGCGCGCCGGGTCGGTGCGGGTCAGCACCTGTGCATTGGCCAGCGAGTTGTACAGGAAGTGCGGCTCGACCTGCGCGTGCAGCAGGTTCAAGCGCGCGACCGACAGTTCCTTTTCCACCTGGGTCTGTTCGGCAGCGGCCTGCTCGTCGCGGCGCTGGTCGGCCACGCGGCGGCTGATCGCTCGGGTCACCGCTTCGGCGTTCTCATAGTTGCTGCCTTCATCCAGTGCCAGCAGATCGGCCCACCAGCCGGCGTCCGGTTCGAACAGCAGGGTGACGGTGCTGGTGCCCTGCCCCGGCGTTACCGTGGCCAGCACGCTGTTGCGTTTGATCGCCAGCCGCGCCGGCAGGTTCCAGCGCGACGGTTGCCGGCCGTTCCACAGGTCGACGCGGCGCACATAGGCACGTACCTGCAGACTGCCGGCAGAACTCTCCACCTCTTCCACCCGCGGCAGTTCGCCGACGGCAGCCTCGACCACTGCGAAGGCCTGCCCGGCATCCATCGGCAGTTCGATCTGCCGGCGCTGGCGGCCCGACAAGGTGGCGCCATCGAGGCGGCCGGCCACCAGCCAGACCCGGCGCACGTGGGTGATCGCGCTGCCCAGCGCGGAAATCATCAGGAACATCACCAGCAGCCCGAATACCCAGCCCGGGCCGTCGTTCATGCCGCTGAAGATGCCACTCCAGACCATGCCGGCAACGAACAGCGCCGCGGCCCAGGCCAGCAGATGACGGATGATGAGGGAGAAGCTGGCGATCACGGCGGCGCCTTGGTGGAAGGGGTGAGCCGAGCATAGAGCGGCCCTTCGGGCAAACAAGCGATGTGCGACGAAGGCCGGGAAAGGGTGGATGGAACCGGTTCTGGTAGTGCCGGCCGCTGGCCGGCTCCCCATCGCTTCCGGAAGCATCACCGGGTTGCCGGCCAGCGGCCGGCACTACCAGGCATCACACGATTGCCGGCCAGCGGCCGGCAACCGGGGAGGCGCCGGGCGAACCCGGCGCATTCCCTTACTTGCGCTGGTCGGCGCTGGCGTCACGCACGGCGCGGAACGCCTCGTCCTTGCTCCAGTTCGGCCAGCTGCGCGAGTTGGCCAACTGGTTGCCCAGGGTGTACAGCACTCCCAGGTCGCGGGCGGCGCCTGCAAACACCCAGTCCGGCTGCCACTCGTCGCCCTGCTGGTGGTAACGCTTGGCGGTGTAGTCCTCGGACGCCTTCTTGCCCGCCGCGACGCCACCGTCCACCCAGTCCTGCCCGGCCGACCAGGACAGCGCGGGCACGCCACGCTTGGCGAACGGGAAGTGGTCGGAGCGGAAGAACAGGCCGGCCTCCGGCTTCGGGTCCGGCGTGTAGCGGATGTCCCAGCCCTTGGCCACGTCCTTCAACTGGTCCAGCAGCTCGAAGCGCGCCGCGCCGTAGATGCCGAAATCGCGCGACGGGCCGAACGGCGCCATGCCGTCCATGTTGATCATCGCCACGGTCTTTTCCAGCGGGTACAGCGGGTGCGTTGCGTAGTACTCCGAACCCAGCAGGCCCTTCTCCTCGGCGGTTACCGCCAGGAACACGACCGAACGCTGCGGACGCGGCGCCTTGGCGAAGCCGCGTGCCAGTTCGATCAGCGAGGCGGTGCCGCTGGCGTTGTCCAGCGCGCCGTTGAAGATGCGGTCGCCGCGTGCGTCGGGCTCGCCCACGCCGATGTGGTCCCAATGCGCGCTGTAGATGACGGTCTCGTCCGGATGCGTGCTGCCTTCCAGGCGCGCGGCCACGTTGTGCGAGGTAATCACTTCGGTCTTCACCGCGTACTTCGCATCCAGGCTGGCGCCGGTCAGCGGCACCGGGGTGAAGTCGCGCTGCTGCGCCTTCTTCTTCAGCGCCTCGAAATCCTGCCCGGCCGAGCGGAACAGTTCGACCGCCAGATCGCGCTGGATCCAGCCTTCCAGCAGCGGATGACTGTCAGCCGGATTGTCGCGCACCACGTCGAACATGGTGTTGGTGTTGGAGCCGGCCACCGTGGCCCAGCCATACGACGCCGGGGCGGTCTCATGCACGATCAGCACGCCGAGTGCGCCCTGGCGTGCGCCTTCTTCGTACTTGTACGGCCAACGGCCATACCAGGTCATGCCCTTGCCGTCGAAGTCGCCCTTGCCGGTTTCGAAGTCCGGGTCGTTGATCAGCACGACGGCGATCTTGCCCTTCAGGTCCACGCCCTTGAAGTCGTCCCAGTTGCGCTCTGCTGCCTTCACGCCATAGCCGAGGAACACCAACGGTGCCTTGCTGATGTCCACGCTGGTCGCACCGTTCATGGCTGCACGCACGGCGATCTGCTTGCCCTGCTCCAGCGCGATGGTCTTGCCGCCCTGCTGCAGCGACAGCTGCGGGGTGCCGACGATGTCGCCCTTGCGCAGCGGCACGGCCTGGGTCCAAAGGCGCTTGCCGTCCTTCAGGTCGCCGCCGGGCTGCAGGCCGGCGTCGGCGAACTGCTTGCTGAGGAAGGCGATGGTCTTCTGTTCGCCGGCGGTGGCCGGGGAGCGGCCTTCGTAGGCGTCGGAGGCCAGTTCCTTGACGTCGGCGGAGATCCGCGCGCCATCGAATTTCGGGGTGGCCGCCATCAGTGCGCTCGACACCGACAGGGCCAGCACGCCCAGTACTACTCGCTTCATTGCTCTCTCCAGCAGGGAAATCGTTCTGGAGTGTAAGGGGTAAGGGGTTCGGCAGGGCTGCGCCCTGCACCCGCCGAAACAACGGCAACGGCCGGAGCAACAACGGTATTCCGTGGGATGGCGGGGTGGGTCCGGTTGCGGGAGACGCCGTAAACCCATCCTTGGGGGCTTGGCCGCGGCATCCATGCCGCGGACACYCCCGCAACCGGACCCACCCCGCCTTCGACAGATTTCCGC
>NZ_JBFRFE010000010.1:0-21016 GCF_052114665.1 Stenotrophomonas sp. 2YAF22
GGATGGTAGGCGTACCCTCCCACGCGGTGGTGTGCAGGTAAGCGAAATGCGCTGGGGAAGCCACCGCTTCCAATCGCTGGAACTCTCCGTGAAGCGTGACATTGCGCAGCGCCTTAAGCCCCTGCAGGTCCTGCGCGGCTGCACCACTCATCACCGGGGATCCATAGACATCGAAATGCACATCCGGCATTCGCGCGGCGATCGCGGCCAGCAGGTCCGGGCGCTTCTGGCGATCCAGCCTTCCCGCCCACAGGACGCGGCTGGCGTCGGGGGCGGAAAGCGCGGAAGCGGCCGGGTCCGGCAGCGGCCCGTCATACGGGAATGGAATGACAGTGAACAGCGATGCCGGCACACCCAGCTCGCGCGACCATACCTCTGGATAACGCGAGTTGTCGCAGATCACTCCAGCCAGATAGGGGTAACAGTAGCGCAGGTAGTCGCGCGCGTACCCCACCGGGTTCATGCGGTGGTCGTAGTCATCGCAGAAGATCGAGGCGTACACACGCGAATGCTGCGAGAGCGCCAGGCCGTGGCGCAGGATGACCTCCCAGCCCACGCGGGAATTGACCAGATGCACCAGCGATGTGCGGAGCTGGATCAGTACGCGGACCAGCACGGCGACCTGCTGGTTGAAATCCAGCATGGCCGTATAGCGGCCGAACTCAACGTGGGTGGCCTGGGCTGGCAGACGCGACGCCCACGGCGAGGCCGCATTCTCGGTGGACAACACCAGGATGCGCGCCCCCGGGTCGCTCTCGGCAATGGCCCGCACGTGGTAGAGGATGCCCCGGTCGGCGCCACCCTGCTTCAACCACGGAATCAGCAGCACGTGAGTGTATGGCTGCGGACCCACGTAGGCCGACACGGCCTCGTAGGCCTCGCCGGCGCGGGTGTCCATCGGTACCGAATAGAAACCGTACCGGTTCAGGTCGGTCCCGGGAGGCAACAGCTCCGGCTCGAGTGCAGCCAGCAGCAGCATTTCCTCCTGCAGCCAGTGGGGCATGGTCGGGGTAGACCCGCCACGGCCACTGGATTCCGGAGTCTCATCGGGACCGAACAGCAGCGCGTAAAGGCGCCTCACCCAATGGGCGACGCGGCGGGTATAGCGATTGCGAACCCAGCGGTTTTGGCTCATGCGCTCAAACACGGTCCTGCCCCTCGCGACCCAAGGCGAACAACGACGTCCTTGGGATGACGGTCTTCATTGCGTGGCTGGCTTCATTGAGCGAACCATGCCACTTGCGCCGATAGAAATACGCCGCGCCCCAGGCAAGCCGATGGACGACACCGCGCGCGATGGTCTCTGAATTCCAATACCAGTCCTCGTAGCCGAATCCGGTCTGTCGTGGATAACAGGCCACGTAAGGTACTTCCTCGTACAGTGCACGCGTCGAGAACGCTGCGCTGATCCACGGATTGACGGTGAGCAAGGCACGCTCATCGTAATAGGGCCCGGCCTGGTCGACCTGCCAGTTGAAGGCGCTGTACATACCGAAACTCAGCACCATCTCGGGATGCAGTACGAACCGTCCCTCCAGCTGCGCAGCTTCCTTCAGGTGCATGAGAAAGTAGCGGGTCGAGATCAGATCATCGCCATCGAGCGTACAGATATAGTCGGCACGGCTGGCAGACACGCCCGCATTTCGTGCCAGCGCCAGATCACCGACCTGGGTCTCAACGATGGTTTCGCTGCCATCCAGATCCGGGTGATCGACCACGAATGCACGCGTCTGCGCGTCTGCGCGGTCCAGCACCAGGACCAGCTGCACCTCCACGCCCTGCTGCCTGGCGATGCTGCGCGACAGCGCATAGGAGCGCAGCGCGGTGTGCGCCAGGATTCCCTCTCCGTGGAATGTAACGATGGCACTCAGCGCCGGGCCGTTCATCCGCAGCTCCTGTGGCACGGACACGCCGCAATGGATCGATTGCTCTTGCAGTTCATTCTGCGCCACCAAATTCTCATGGATTGCCGCCGAGGCCATCTCCGGCGGTCAGCTTGTCGTTGATCATACTTACGCGCCGAAATATTGGATGAATACGTCAGCTATTGCCGACATTCGCATAGTACTTCCCGAGCAGAGCGCGTAGATAGCCAGGGCCGAGGGGAACGCCGCAGGCAAGTGCGGCACGCTGGCAATCGCGGGTTTCGATCGGAAATGCCACACCCTGGTCCAGAATCCGATAATTGCCCTGTCGACCAAGCACGCTTTCCATGCTCTGCACGATGGTCAGCATGTTCGTCGAATTGATGTCGGCCAACGACATCATCGACGGAAACTGGTCCCGATGGCGCAGCACATGGGTGCCCAGGGCGGCCACATCCTGGATGTCGATCAGATTGCGTTCCGCACGGGCCCATACGTCGAATGACTCACCCGACTCGATGCGGGCACGCAGGAAATTGGTCAGGGTGTGCGGGTTTCCGCCCTCCCCCACCACCTGCGGCAGGCGGAATACCTGCCCACGTGAATCGGAGAGGATACGCGCCTCCATCCGCGCCTTGTGCTGCAGGTATGGCGTCTGTCGCTCCGCCGGATTGCCAACAGCGCAGCTGCCAAAATAGACAACGCGCTCCAGCTCCTTGCGCGCGAGAACCTCGTCGAGCATGCGATCTTCGCGCTCGAAAGCGGCGCGCTCTGTTTCGGCCGAATTGGACACACCGGCGGCGACGATCACCGTCGTTTCATCCTTCTGCCAGCCATCCACGAAGGCCGTGGCCACCAGTCCACGTCCAATTATCACGATGTGCTTCCTTGTTCACGGTGAGCCACCGCAATCGATGGCCCGGAAAAATAGCAGGGGACCTCGTACAGGGTCCGGGTAAAGTCGCTCCAGTGGCGTCCAACCGCCAGCGCTGCGTATTGCTGCTCGCGCCGGCGGCGACGGAGCAATGGGCTGTCAATAAGCTGTTTCAGTTGCTCAACGTAAGCCGCCACATTGTCCGATCCTTGCACCAGGCTTGGGCAATCGATCAGATCCACGATACCGCCAACCGCAGGAGCGACAATGGGGAGCCCGAGCGCAGCCGCGTCCAGCAGAATAGTCGGCAACCCTTCCCAGGAGGTGGTGAATAGATAGGCCGCGTGGGAGGGCTCCACAATATCTTCGAAGCGTGTAAACGCACCGTGCAGCTTCACGTTCTGGAGCGTCTGCAGTTCCCGGATGGCCGGATGGACGTCGCCAAGCTCGGATACACCATGCACGTCGAAAGGTATCGTCGGCAAAGCCTGGGCTATGGCGAGCAGCACATCAGGCCGTTTCTGCCGATCAAAGCGGCCTGCCCACAGGATCCGCGCGGTCCCGGCGATCGCAAAATCATCCTCCTTGTGGACAATCGTGCGGTCATAGGGGAAGCGAAGCACGGTGAACAATCGACGCGGCACACCCAGTTCCCGGGCCCACAGATCCGGGAAAACACCGTTGTCGCAGAACACCCCACTGAGGTGATGATAGCAACTGCGCAGATAGCTACGCGCGTAGCCGACGGGTGCCCCGTCGTCGTTCTGGTCATCGCAGAACAACGAGGCAAACAGCCGGGAAACCTGCCGCATTGCCAGACCGTGCAGCCTGAACGACTCCCAGGCAAYGCGCGAGTTGATGGCATGGATGACCCCCGGCTGCATCTGCACCAGCAACCGTGTCAGCAACTGCACCCTGCCCGGCATTGCCGTACTGCCGACGATCCTGCCGAACGGGAGCATTCTGATACCAGCCGGGATACGGTCCAGCCAAGGCGAATCGACGTCCTCTGTCACGATAACCAGGATATTGGCCGCTGGCATCGCCTCGGCCCACGCCTGCAGGTGATACAACGCGCCGCGATCAGCCCCTCCGCGCACCAGCCACGGCAGCATCAGGACGTGACTGACACGACCAGTGCCGACTGAATCGACCAGTTGCCGATAGAGCTCACCTGCACGGGTGACCACCGGGAGTGCGTAGTGCCTGTAGTGGACACCATCGCCAGTGCTCCCCAGTAACTCCGGTTCGATGTGGGCAAGCGCATTGATCTCATCGTGCAACCACGCAGGCAGCTGGCGCCGGACATGGCTGATGCGGTTGCCGGTATTCTCCAGCCTGCTGCCAAAACCCGCCATAATGCGTCCGAGCTCCGCACGCGGATTTCGCGACAGCTGGCGGAAACTGACCCGACGCAGCAACGACAGCAACCGGCTGATCATGCCTCCTCCCAGCGACCGAACAGATCGCTTGGTGGCATCACCGCCTGCAGGGCGCTGCTGGTCGCGTTGACCGAGCCAGCCTGCTTCAATCGGTAGAAGTAGGCCGTGCCGGGCACTACCCTGTGCTCGTACCCCGCTGCGATGGTCTGGCAGCTCCAGTGCCAGTCCTCATAGCCGAACCCGGTCTGCTGCGGATGACACGCCACGTACGGAACCGCGGTGAACACCTCGCGGCGGGCGAAGACCGCACTGACCCATGGGTTCTCCGAGATCAGCATGTCGGCGGAGAACGGCATGGTGCGCTGATCCAGCTGCCAGCTGACAAAGTTGTCCCTGCCGAAATTGACCACCATCTCGGCATGCAGGATCGTGTGCTCTGGCAATTGGGCCGCAAGCGCCAGATGCCGCTGGAAGTATTCGCGGCTGATCAGATCGTCCCCATCCAGCGTGCAGGCATGGATGCCGCGCGCTTGCGCGAGACCAAGGTTCCGCGCAAGCGCTGAATCACCCACGGATGCCTGGATGATGACCTCGTCGCCAAGCAGATCCGGATGGTTGCGTACGATCGCAGCCGTTTCCGCATCTGCGTTGTCCAGCACAAGCAACACCTCCACTTCCATTCCTGCCTGACGGGCATGCGCGCGCGACTGCAGGTAGCTGCGCAGCGCCGCATGCGCAAACAGGCCTTCCCGGTGGAACGTGACTACAGCGCTCAATGCCGGCACCATCGTGCTCATCTACGCCCCAGCAAGGAGGTCAGCGCCCGCAGCATCGTACGCACCATGCGCTTCAACGGGAGGCGCTCCAGCGCATCTGCAAGCCGGAACATTTCCTCAGCCAGTGATTCAGCCGGCAGGCGCGGCTGCGGTGTAGTCCCCATGACCACTCCGGTCGCCGCGGCCAGCATGCGTGCCGAGGCCTCCAGTTGCGCATGCGCCATCTGCTGGCGCGCCTGGATGTCCAACAGATCAGCATTCTCGGCCTGGACATCCCGCAACTGCTGGTGCAATGCCAAGCTCTCGGCCATCGCATGCTGATGGGACAGGTGAAATGCCGCACGAACGCCGACAAGTTCGCTGTCCAAAGCGTGCTTCTGGGACGCCAGTGCGTCCCTCCCCTGCTGGCATCGCTCCAGTTCTGCCGTCAGCAGGTGATACTGGCTGTCCAGCCAGTCCTTTGCTTCCTGCAACTGCCCCTGCCAGAGCTGGGTGTGCTGCAGCTGGCCGCGGAGTTCCTGCAACTGCGCCCGCCAGGAGCGGTTGCTCCACTGCCAGGCTACGCCTGGTCGCAGCGGGACCTCGGCAGTCAGCCGCAGCGCCGACGCCAGGCACCCCGCCTCGTCCATGACGGCCGCGAATTCGGGCAATGCAAAGGTCTCGGGCGCATCGGCATCGCCAACAACTTCCTCCCATGCCGACTGCGCGGACAACCGCCGCGCTTCATCCAGACCGCGTGCCCACGCGCTGCGGGCAGCCGCCAGGTCGCCCTGGCCGAACCGTATCCAGCCCAGGCGCACCGCCGCAGCGGTGGTCTTTGTTCCCAGCAGCGGGCTGAACTGCAGCACATCGAAGCCAAGCACACGGGAATAGCAGTCGGCAGCCAGCGACAGTTCGCCGTCCGCCTGATGAAGCGTCGCCGCTGCGAAGCCGAGCGATATCTGCCAACGCAACACGGTCGGGTTGGCCGCCGGTGCGTCCATGTAGCACATGGCGGCCGCAAGCAGTTCGCTGCGGCGGTGATTGCGCATTTCATCGGCGTCGTAAAGCAGCACACACAGCGCCGCGCCATAGTCGGCAGAGGATTCAGGGCAGTCCAGCAACGCCTTGCGGGCCAACTGCCTGCGCAGCCCGGCGGATTCCAGGCGAAGGCCCATCGAAACGATCAGGCGGACCAGACTGGCATCCAGGTAATCACGCTGGAACGCGATGATGTTCGGCGCCAGCAGCGAGGGGTCACCGACGACGCCAGGCCCGCCGACCTTGACCGCCATCAGGATGAGAGCATCCGCCGTGCGACTTGCCTCTGGATCCAGCGTCAGGTGACCGGCTGCATCGCGCGCAGTTTCTGCGAATTGCGGCAGCCCCGCAGGACGGCTGAAGGTCTGCCACCATGCGCGGTCGATCACCAGACCCTGCCGCTCCATCGCAGCCACCAATGCCCCCGTGGGCACCGTGCGCCCGTCGTGAAGCGGGATCGCCACCACCATGCGGCCACTGCGCACCAGAGCTGCCTGCACGTGCTGCAGCCATGGCTCCAGCCCGAGGGGGTCGCCGGGCAACTGCGTGATCAGCGTGTCGACCGGCTGCGCGTGTCGCGGCCACTCTGATGGCTCAAGCCACTCCATTCCTGGTTCCTGCGGCAGCGCAGACAGGGATTTCGCTACTACGCCCAGCCAACGGCAGCGTGATTGCTGCTGCACGATGCGCCAGAGGCCATGTCCGGCCGCATCCGTGGCGATCACGTCATCACCGGGACGTACCAGCGCCGCCGCTAGGCCATGGTAACTGGCCTGCGGCTCGACGCCGCCGCCCGTGACCGTTACGCCGGCCCGGCTAAGCGCCAGAATCACTACCCCGCTCGGCGCTCCCATCATGGCGAAGGCTGCGGGGTGCACCTGCCAGCCCAGTGTGGCGGCCTGTAGTGTCCAAGCGGCCAGTTCCGCCGCGCGGCCCTCATCGCCGATCAGCACCAGCGAGTCGACCTGACAGCCCAGCGCGGCCGAGCGTTCCGCGCCGGTACCTGCCCAGGCGATGCCCAGGGTGGCACCGGCCATGCGGTGGCTCTCATCGGCCCCCTCCACTACGACCTCGCAGCCCGCGGCCCGCAGCGGAGCGACTATCGCGGTGAGCTCCTGCCCATAAAGGTAGGTACGTCCGGGACCGGCCACGCGCAGGCAGTACCCGGCAAGATCCTCTGCCAGATGGGCAATCCGCGTGGCTGCCGCCGTGGCAGGAGAGGTATTGCTCATCGCCGTCGTTACCCGTTGAAGTTGCCGTTCGATCCGGAACCGGTGGTCAGTCGCCGGACTTCAGCGGTCAGCGCGTGATACTGCGTATCCAACCATTGGCGTGCCGCCTCAAGCTCTGCCGTGTAGCGCTCGAGTTCCTCGATACGCTGCATATGCTCATGATACTTGCCATCCAGCCACTGCTTCGCATCCATCAACTGACGCACGTCGCGTGATCCCAGATTGATCTTTTCCGCGCCCTCGCCGGGGCCAGAGACCACCGCCCGGTCCTCCTGGTCCGACGGCAGGACCGGCGGTGCGCCAAGCAGGTCCGCCACGATCACCCCGTGCGTGTCGCGCAGCCGCTGCAATGCACCCGGACGCGCCGGAGACTCGTCGGCCAGGCAGTGGTTGGCCAGGCTCAACAGGCCGGCGGTTTCTGCTTCGTCGCCAGCAGAAGACAGTGCTTCGCGCGCCGCCGCCTGCGTGTGCTGCCAGTGCACGCGAGCCGCATCCGCATGCCCATCGGCTACCGCCAGCACCGCCGACAGCGCATGCGCCTGCGCCCGCTGCAGCGCATCTGCTGTGCCCTGCAGGGCCTGCAACTGCTTCAGCGCGTCGCCGCGGCGGCCTTCAGCAATCAACGCCTGCACCTGAGTGAGACCGGTTGTCACGATGTCCGAGGCTGCGTCCACCTTGCGCGCCAACACCAACAGCCATTCGCCATCGCAAGCAGGCCCGTGCCGGGGATCGATCTCCAGCATCGAACGCGCGGCCAAATGCCGCTTCTGACCGCCACCCGCATCCTGCAGCCACGCCTTCTCGATCACAAACCCGTTGCGCTGGAACTGGGCCACCAAACGGGGCCAGTCATAGACGTGGAAGTGGAACGGATTGGGATCTTCGCCGGTTTCGTCCGACCAGTCGTTGGGTACGCTGGCGTAGACGCGACCCTGCGCGGAAAGCACACGGTGCAGCTCGGACAGCAAGCGGTCCGGCTCCGGCAGATGCTCCAGCGTTTCCACTGACACCGCAAAATCGGCGGACCCATCGGCCATGCCGGCCAGATCCTGCGCATCACCGACCACGAAGGTGGTTGGCGTCGGCGACACCGGTGCGAAGTTGGCCTTGGCGTAGTCGACCGCGTAAGTGCTGGCATCGAGACCGGTGAACGAGGCTGCGCGGCTATTGTGCGCCAACTGGTAGGAGCCATAGCCCAGGCCACAGGCCACATCGATCACACGATCACCGGGGCGGATGAACTGTGCCGCCTGAGCGTAGCGTGTCATGTGCGCGTCGGACCGGCGCCCGGGTTCACGCGTCATGTCGGTGTGCAGATCGCGCTCTTCTTCGAGCGCCTTCAGCGGATAGACTGCCAGGGCAGCAGCAGGCACGCGCTCGAAGGCGATCATCAGCAGGCCGGTGACCCGATCCAGTTCACCGTAAGGTGCCACTCGCTCATTGAGCGGATGCTTGCGCCATTCGGCCTTGATGACTGCGGCTTCCCAAGCGGCACGGCTGGAGGTGGAGGCAGCATCACCCACGATCACCAGGCACACCGGCCCTGCGAGATCGGCCAGCAGCGCCGGAATTCTCTCGTCTGCGTGCCCCGCATCGCCCTGTTCAAGCACCAGCACACCCGCCACGGCGCCCTGGCCAGCGTCCTGCAGTGTCATGCCTGCCTGGCGAAGCCCCTTCAGCAGCACCGGAGGGACGTCACCGCGTAGTGCTACCGCACCGGTTGGCAGCCAAGATCGCAGCCGCTCGACGGCGACTCGGGCCGCAGCAGGTGTCAGTGCGGAATGTGAAAAGGGGGGAGTCGTATCCATTGCAATGCCTTCCTCGTTCAAGGGGGGGGGGCGACAATCGCGCGCATGCGCAGATCGCAGACGCCACCAAACGTGTATTCCTTCTGCCGCATGCCCACCTGGAAGAACGCAGCCTCATCCCGCCAGTGCAGCATGCGCTGGGCACCGCCAAAACGCTCGAGCTCCTCGGAAACCGAAACCTGCACTTCGTAGAAGTTGACACCCAAGGCGCAGTCGAACTCGAATCTCACCACGAACGGCTCATCGGCGGTGAACGTTGTTCCCCATACACCCGATTCCTGGCTGCCCTGCTCGGTCCATTGGCTGACATCCTGATTCAGGGTTCCCCATGAATAGAGCTTCACGCCTTCCTTGTTGCGCAGGCGGACATTGACGTTCAGTTTGTCCATGTCCCGTGTTGGTCGCGCGGTGACCTCGATGATCGCGCGTTCGCGCGGAAGGAAGTACGCGCATTCGTTGCCGTCCGCGTCCAGCACCCGCACGTGTTCGACAACGCAGTCGAAGTCGCCGAAGGAGAGCTTGTCACTGCGCACACCCAGTACGGGCGAACCGCCGTGCTCGGCAGGTTCGGCCACGGCGTCGAGGTCGAGGTCGGGGTCGGGGTCCGACTGTGCCTCGATGGTCTTCCTGGCATGCTGCAGGTGCTGCGCACTGATGGAGGCGTAGTAATCGCGCTCATCGTCGTGCAGCTGCTTGCGGTACTCCAGCACGACCTCGGAAGACGGTCCGGCCACGCGCACGGTGCCGTCACGAAGCAGGATGGCATGGTCCGTGAGCGTACGGATCGACTCCTGATCGTGCGACACCAGCAGCAACGTGCAGCCGTTGGCACGCAGCGCCTCCATCTGCTGGAAACAGCGCTTCTGGAAAAGTGCATCGCCCACCGCCAGCGCTTCGTCGACGATGAGGATGTCAGGCTCCACTTGAGTCTGCACTGCGAACGCCAGTCGCAGCATCATGCCGCTGGAGTAAGTCCGCACCGGCTGGTCAATGAAGTTGCCGATGTCGGCGAAGGCGGCGATGGCATCGAAGCGCTGCATCACCTCGCGCTCGGTGAGACCCAGGATCATGCCGTTGAGAACGACGTTCTCACGCCCGGTGAAGTCCGGATTGAAGCCGCTGCCCAGTTCCAGCAACGCGGCGATACGGCCATTGACCCGCGCCGAGCCAGTGGTGGGGGCCAGCGTGCCGGCGATGATCTGCAATAGGGTCGACTTGCCCGAGCCATTGCGTCCGATGATGCCTACGGCATCACCGCGTTTCACTTTCAGGCTGACGTCGCGCAGCGCCCAGAACTCACGGCCGCGATGCCGTGAGGACCACTCCCCCTTGCCGGGCAACACGCGGCCCAGCCGCGGCAGCAGCATCTGCAGCAAGCGGTCGGAGGGCTTGTCGAAAATGTTGAAAACCTTGCTGACATTCTCGATATCGATAACCAGGTTGTCAGACGACATCGGCGAAGGCCCTCCGGGTCCGCTGGAACCACCAGTAACCAAAGAAGTAGATGCCTATCGACCAGCCCACCGCCCAGGCGTAGTGCCCCCAGTCAGGCAAGGTACCCGTCACGATCAGCGCGCGGGTCTGCTCGACATAGATGGCCAGCGGGCTGAGGCGCATCCAGTTGCCGATGGCTTCCGGGAAGATGATCGACGGGTACAGCACGGGAGTAAGGTACTGCAGCACCCGCGCCAGCAGCCCGGCGATCTGATCCACATCGCGGAAGAACACGCCCAGGGAGGCGAACAGGTAGGTCACGCCCATGGTCAAGGCCAGCAACGGCACGATCAGGAGGGGCAGCAGCACGACCTGCCAATGCAGTCCGAAGCTGCTGAACAGCAGGAACGCCACCAGTGCCACCGTGGCCACACCCGCGTTGTACAGCGAAGACAGCACCACCACCGGCGGCAGCACCTCCAGCGGGAAGACCACCTTCTTCACCAGATTCGGATTGCTGAGCACCGCCGTGGGCGCACGTGTGAGCGACTCGGCAAAGAAGTTGTAGACGATCAGGCCGATGAACAGCAGGACTGCGTAATCAACCTTGGTATTGGTTTCGATGCCCTTCCACTTCGCACTGAAGATCGTGGAAAAAATGACCGTGTAGATGGCCAACATGATCAACGGCACAAGTACGCCCCACAGCGCGCCCAGCAGCGAGTCCTTGTACTTCTTCTTGATGTCGCGGCCGGTAAGGCTCAGCATCAATTCGATGCGTCTGCCCATCATACGGACGCCGCTCCCAGCGCCCTTTCCAGATCCATCTGCAGATCCCCCAGATCCTCAACACCCACACTCAGCCGCACCAGTGCATCACTGATACCCAGCTGTTCACGTCGTGCCACCGGAATCGACGCATGTGTCATCACCGCCGGGTGGTTCACCAGGCTTTCCACCCCGCCCAGCGACTCGGCCAGGGTGAACAGTTCGGTCTTCTCGCAGAAGCCCTTGGCCGCTTCGAAACCGCCCTTCAGCACGATCGAGACAATGCCGCCGTAACCGGCCATCTGCTTGCCCGCCAGCGCGTGCTGCGGGTGCGAAGGCAGGCCCGGGTAAATCACCTTTTCCACGGCCGGGTGCGTTTCCAGCCACTTGGCCAGGGCCATCGCGTTGGCGCAGTGCGCCTTCATGCGCAGCGGCAGGGTCTTCAGGCCGCGCAGCGCCAGGAAGCTGTCGAACGGGCCCTGCACGCCACCCACCGAGTTCTGCAGGAAGGCCATCTGCTCGGCCAGCGGGGCGTCATCGCCTACGACGACCATGCCACCCACCATGTCCGAATGGCCGTTCAGGTACTTGGTAGCCGAATGCAGCACAAGATCGGCCCCCAGAAGCAGCGGACGCTGCAGCATCGGCGAGGCGAAGGTGTTGTCGACCACCACGATCAGGCCATGGCGCTTGGCGATGGCGGCGACCGCGGCGATATCGACGATCTTCAGCATCGGGTTGGTGGGGGTCTCGATCCACACCATCTTCGTCTTCGACGTGATCGACGCTTCGAACGCCGCCAGATCAGTCAGGTCGACAAAGCTGAAGTCCAGCCCGGCGGTGCGACGGCGCACGCGCTCGAACAGGCGGAAGCTGCCGCCATAGATGTCGTCCATCGCCACCACGTGGCTGCCGGCATCCAGCAGTTCGATCACCGTCGAGCTGGCGGCCATGCCCGACGCAAAGGCGAAGCCGCGGGTGCCGCCTTCCAGCGAGGCCACACAACGCTCGTAGGCGAAGCGGGTCGGATTGTGCGTGCGCGAGTACTCGAAGCCCTGGTGCTCGCCCGGGCTGGACTGCGCATAGGTCGAGGTGGCGTAGATCGGCGGCATCACCGCGCCGGTGCTCGGGTCGGGCGACTGGCCGCCATGGATGGCCAGGGTGGCCAGCGCCAGCGCGCGGTCCGGGGAAGAAGCGTTGGACATGTCGTTTCCTGATTGGCGCCGATGACCGGCGCCGTCGAAGGAGCGGGAGTCTATCAGCGCGGCCTTAACGAGCTTTGACGCGGATAAACCGGAATTCAGCAGCGATCTGCGGCGATAAACGCCTTACTGAACGCGCCGACGCAGGTAATTCAGCAGATCGATGCGGGTGATCAGGCCGAGGAAGGCATCACCATCCATCACGATGGCCACCTGGCCACGGTCGAACACCGGCAGCAGCGCCTCGATGGGCGACTTCACATCCAGGCGGTCCAGCTTGCTGACCATGGCGGTGGCCACCGGGTCGCGGAAGCGTGCTTCATCGCCATAGACATGCAGCAGCACGTCGCTTTCGTCGACGATGCCGACCAGCTGGTCGCCATCCATCACCGGCAGCTGCGACACGTCGTACAGCTTCATGCGCTGGTAGGCGGTGGTCAGCAGGTCGTTCGGGCCGATCACCACGGTGTCGCGCTGACCGTACGGGCGCAGGATCAGGTCGCGCAGGTCGCCGTGCTGCGGGCGCTGCAGGAAGCCGTTGTCCAGCATCCAGTAGTCGTTGTACATCTTCGACAGGTACTTGTTGCCGGTATCGCAGACCAGCACCAGTACCTTCTTCGGCGTGGTCTGCTCCTTGCAGTACTTCAGCGCCGCCGCCAGCAGGGTGCCGGTGGACGAACCGCCGAGGATGCCCTCCTTGGCCAGCAGCTCGCGCGCAGTGTGGAAGCTCTCCGCGTCGGTGATGGCATAGGCCTGCTTCACCCGGCTGAAATCGGAGATCGAGGGCAGGAAGTCCTCGCCGATGCCTTCCACCAGCCAGCTGCCCGACTTGTCGTTGAGCACGCCGTCATTGATGTATTCGGCCAGAATCGAGCCGACCGGATCGGCCAGCACCAGCTCGGTCTTCGGCGACAGCGTGGCGAACGCGCGCGACAGGCCGGTCATGGTGCCGGAGCTTCCGCAGCCGAACACGATGGCATCCAGATCGCCATCCATCTGCTCGAGGATCTCCGGACCGGTGCCGAATTCATGGGCGGCCGGGTTGTCCGGGTTGCCGAACTGATTGATGAAGTACGCGCCCGGGGTCTGCTCGGCGATGGTCTTGGCCAGGTCCTGGTAGTACTCCGGGTGGCCCTTGGCCACGTCCGAGCGGGTCAGGCGCACTTCGGCACCCATCGCCTTCAGGTTGAAGATCTTTTCCCGGCTCATCTTGTCCGGGACCACCAGGATCAGCTTGTAGCCCTTCTGCTGGGCCACCAGTGCCAGGCCCAGGCCGGTATTGCCGGCGGTGCCTTCCACCAGGGTGGCGCCGGGCTTCAGGTCGCCGCGCTTCTCTGCCGCCTCGATCATCGACAGGCCGATGCGATCCTTGATCGATCCGCCCGGGTTGGCGTTTTCGAGCTTCAGGTAGAGCTCGCAGACACCGGTGTCCAGGCGCTGGGCCTTGACGATCGGAGTCTGGCCGATGAGTTCGAGGACGGAAGAATGGATAGGCATTCGGGGGACTTCGGTTCGCGCCACGCAGGGCCGGACCGGTGATTATCCGACGGATGGCGACGAAAGTCAGGAGCCGCTTCTGTAGCGCCGGGCCATGCCCGGCGGGACGCGTGCCGACCCACGGTCGGCACCCACCGGCTCGGCTGGCGGCCAAAAGGGATGCGGACGGCCCCGGATCGACGAGGAGACCGGTACCGCCCGCATCGGGGGACGTGCCTGCAGGGCCAAGGCACCACCGCGTGTGGTGCCTTGGCGCGGCACCTGCGTTCAGCGGCGCCGCGTTGCCAGGTCAGGAGTGCCTGGCGGGGCCATCGATGGCCGGGTCATGCCATTCCGGGCACGACAGGGGTGCGTCAATGCGTGGGGGACGACGTTGCGAGCGGTGTTTCGTACATTCGCAGAAGGCGTTGCTTGGCCAGCAGCTTCTCGCGCTTCATTCGACCCAGGGTGACATCATCGATCGGGAGTACACCCAACTCCGCATCCATGCACTTCTTGTTCAACTTGCGGTGCTGGTCATGGAGTGCCCGGAACTCCGGATCGCGCGCGCGACGGGCGTCGATCTCGCTCTGGGGCTGATCTTCAAACATGATGGACCTCCTTCGACAGATACACGAACGCCCCGGCCGCAAGGCCCGGGGCGTTGTTCATGGAGGAGTGCCGATCGATGCCCACATGGGTGCCCACAACAACGTGCGGCACTGGCCTGCGCACGTCGATCTGCTGCGGTTCGCGCCCTGCTTGCATCGGCCCGGCCCTCCCATCGTCCGGTCCGCGTTATTGCGTCCCGGATAATTGACCCTACGCTTGCTCTGGACGGGGTTCAAGCCCCTGCGGCAAAAAGACCGAACCCCGCCGAGGCGGGGTTCAGGCTGAATACTCAACACAACGAAAAACAAACAATATCAAGCAATTACGGGGCGATGACGACCTCGGCCGATCGGGCCCGGGTGGACGCCGCCTTCTTGCCCGCGACCTGGATCCGGCTGCTGGCAACGCCGGCCGAGACCAGCGCATCGCGCAGTGCCTCGGCCCGCTTCTGGCCTACGCCATTGGCACTGTCGTAGGCCTCGATGCGGATCCTGCCCTTCTTGCCGATGTTCACGTACTCGGCCAGCGCCTTGGCCTGGTTGCGGGCGCCACCGGACAGGCTGGAGGCCCCGGCAGCGAATGCGTCACCGGCGAAGGTGAAGACCTCGCCACGGCCATCGAACTTCGACCCCGGCAGCTTCTGCCCCGAGACCAGCTCGGCTTCCTCACGGGCCAGCTTGGCCGCGTTCTGCTGGGCCGAGCTGAGGCGCTGCTGCTGCTTGCCCGCCACGCTGGTCAGGGCGTTCTCGGCATCCTGGCGGGCCAGGGTCTCGGCCTCGGCCGCCTGCCGCAGGCGTTCGGCCTCTTCTGCCTGCATCTGCGCCTGCATGCGCAGCTGTTCGGCTTCCTGGCGGGCGCGGGCGGCATCGCGGCGGCTGGCCTCGATCAGCAGATCGCTGCGGGTGCGTTCCAGGCGGTCGACCTCACGCGCGGCCAGCGCAGCCCGCACGGCGGTCTCGGCGATCTCGACCCGGCGCTCGGCCAGGTAGGTGGCCAGCTCCTGGTCGCGGCGCTTGGCCTTCTCCAGGGTGGCGATGGCCTGCTGCGCCTGCATGCGCTCGAAGGCGCCCAGCTCTGCGGTGTCCGGATTGGCCTGGATCGACAGCAAGCGCTGGCTCAGCTGGCCGACCATCGGGTTGTCGGCCGCCAGGGCCAGCGTCGGCAGGGCCAGCAGCGTGGCCAGGGTCATGGCGGAGATGGTCTTCATCGGCGGTCCTCCCCGGTCGACAACTGGCGTTGCAGCTGGTTGACCTCGTTGCGGCGCAGCTGCAGCTGTGCGGTAGCCGTGGCTTCCTCGCTGCGGGCACGGGCCAGATCGGCGTCAACGGCAGCGCGCAGGGCCATGGCCGGTGCGTTCTTGCGCTCGCGGCGGTCGCCCGCGGCACGCTGGGCCTGCTCCAGTCCCTGACGGGCCAGCCCGATCAGGTCCGGGGCGTACTGGTCGGCATCGGCCTGGGTGGCTTTATCCACCGCCTGCCGGGCCTGCGCCAGTTCCAACGCGCCGTCCTGCGCCCAGGCGGGGGCAGAGAGTGCGAATGCAAACGCCATCACATACAGGCTGTGGCGCATTCGTGCGAAGCTAAGTCGTTTCATTGGGGAGGCCGTACCGGTTGTCGGTTCGCGGCCATTGTCGTCAAGCCGGTACCGTGCTTGCAACGGGCACCGGCAGTTTCGTTGGGGAAAATTCGCAATGGATATCGGCTACTTCCTGAAGCTGATGACCGAAAAGAACGCTTCGGACATGTTCTTGACCACCGGCGCGCCGGTCTACATCAAGATCGAGGGCAAGCTGTATCCGCTCGGCAATACCGGCCTGCCGCCGGGAATGGTGAAGAAAATCGCCTACTCGCTGATGGACGAGGGCCAGGTGCCCCAGTTCGAGCGCGAGCTGGAGCTCAACATGGCCATCGCCCTGGCCGATGCCGGGCGTTTCCGCGTCAACGTGTTCAAGCAGCGCGGTGAAGTGGGCATGGTCATCCGCGCCATCCGCAGCCGGATTCCGAGCATCGAAGAGCTCAACCTGCCGCAGGTGCTGAAGGACGTCATCATGACTCCGCGCGGGCTGGTGCTGGTGGTGGGGTCCACCGGCTCCGGCAAGTCCACCTCGCTGGCGTCGATGATCGATCACCGCAACAGCACCACCACCGGTCACATCCTCACCATCGAGGACCCGATCGAGTACCTGCACAAGCACAAGATGTCGATCGTGAACCAGCGCGAGGTCGGGCTCGATACCCACACCTTCCACGCCGCGCTGAAGAACGCGATGCGCGAAGCGCCGGACGTGATCCTGATCGGCGAGATCCTGGATGCCGAAACGATGGAGGCGGCGATCGCCTTCGCCGAAACCGGGCACCTGTGCCTGGCCACCCTGCACTCCAACAACGCCGACCAGACCATCGAGCGCATCCTCAACTTCTTCCCGGAAAGCGCGCACAAGAATGTGCTGATGAACCTGGCGCTGAACCTGCGCGCGGTGATCAGCCAGCGCCTGGTGAAGAACAAGGAGGGGCGCCGCCTGCCGGCCACCGAAGTACTGATCAACACGCCGATGATCCGCGACCTGCTGCGTCGCGGCCAGGTACACGAGATCAAGGCGGCGATGGAGGCTTCGCTGGAAGAAGGCATGGAGAGCTTCGACCAGTGCCTGTTCCGGTTGGCCAAGAACGGCACCATCGATCAGGAAGAAGCCCTGCGCGCGGCCGACTCGCGCGATGGCCTGGCGCTGAAGTTCCGCCTGTCAGAAGGCGGCAGCGGCGAGCATGATCCGTATGCGGACTTCTCGGCCGGCGCGCCGAGCATTACCCACGGGTTCTGACGGCGCGCCCGCCGGGCATGGCCCGGCGGAATCCTGAAGGGTTAAGGGGCGGTCTCATCCAATGAGACCCCTCGCGCGTAGGTTTCCTCAATGGAAACCATCCGCAAGCTGGCCATCCTTGCCGATGCCGCAAAATACGACGCCTCCTGCGCCTCCAGCGGTGCGGGCAAGCGCGATTCGCGCGCCTCCGGCGGCATCGGCAGTACCGAAGGCATGGGTATCTGCCACAGCTACACACCCGATGGCCGCTGCGTGTCGTTGCTGAAGATCCTGCTGACCAACTTCTGCGTCTACGACTGCGCCTATTGCGTGAACCGGGTGTCCAGCAACGTGCCGCGCGCGCGTTTCAGCGTGGACGAAGTGGTCACGCTCACCCTGGACTTCTACAAGCGCAATTACATCGAGGGCCTGTTCCTTTCCAGCGGCATCATCCGCAACGCGGACTACACGATGGAGCGCATGGTGGAGGTGGCACGTCGGCTGCGCGAGGAGCACCGATACGCCGGCTACATCCACCTGAAGACGATCCCCGAGGCATCGCCAGAACTTCTGGCCGCTGCGGGTCGTTACGCCGATCGCCTGTCGATCAATGTCGAACTGCCCACCGAGGCGGGCCTGGCCACCTTGGCACCGGAAAAGACCAGCACATCGATCCGCGGCGCGATGGGTGAACTCCGCTGGCGCATCGAAGAAGCCAAGGAGGCCCGCAAGGCGCCGGCAGTGATCGCACCGGTTTCCAGCCGCAGCACGCGCCCTCGCCCTCCCCGCTTTGCACCCGCCGGGCAGAGCACGCAGATGATCGTCGGCGCCGACGGTGCCAGCGACCAGCAGATCCTGACCAGTGCCGACAGCCTCTACGGCAACTACCGCATGCGCCGGGTGTACTACTCCGCCTTCAGCCCGATTCCCGATGCGAGCCGCCAGCTGCCGCTACAGCCACCTCCGCTGCAGCGCGAGCACCGGCTGTACCAGGCCGACTGGCTGCTGCGCTTCTACGGCTACGGCGTGGAGGAGATCACCGACACCACCCAGGGTGGCATGCTTGATCTGGACATCGATCCGAAGATGGCCTGGGCGATACGGCATCCGGAGCGCTTCCCGGTGGACCTGAACCTTGCGCCGAAGGAGCTGCTGCTGCGGGTGCCGGGCCTGGGAGTGCGCAACGTCAAGCGCGTGCTGATGGCACGCCGCCACGGTCGCCTGCGGGTGGCCGACGTCGCCCGACTGAAGGCGCCGATGAGCAAACTGCTGCCGTTCGTGCAGCTGGCCGACCACCATCCGCGCAGTGCGCTGGATGATCCGGCGGCGCTGCGCGCGAAGCTGGCGCCACCACTCCGCCAGGGCTCGCTGTTCGATGCCGCGCCCGTTGCCTGAGCTGCAGCGCTGGTCGCTGCGGGTAGACCCGCCATGGTCGCTGGATGCCTGGCGCGATGCGGCGCGTGAGGCCTTGCTGCGCGGCGTGCTGCCGGAACAGCTGGACTGGATCACAGGTACCGAAGCGTCGCTGCTGGACGCGCCGGCGGTGCTGCAGGCGCCACTACCCGACGGCGCCACCGTCCCGAACGTGCCGCGCGACTTCGTCGAACTGGCCGCTACCTGCCTGTGCCATCGCGATCCGCAGCGCCTGCCGCTGCTGTACCGCCTGCTGTGGCGCATCGCGCATGGCGAACGCACGGTGCTGTCCAATCCGGCCGACGCCGATGTGCTGCGGTTGATGGCGCTGGCGCAGGCGGTGCGCCGCGACACGCACAAGATGAAGGCCTTCGTGCGCTTCCGGGAGGTGCCCGGCGAGACCGACGCGTTCATCGCCTGGTTCGAACCCGACCACAACATCGTCGACCGGGTCGCGCCGTTTTTCGCCCGCCGTTTTGCCGGCATGCGCTGGGCGATCCTGACCCCCGCGCGCAGTGTCCGCTGGGATGGCAGCGCACTCTCATTCGGTGATGGCGGCAGCCGTCGCGATGCCCCCGCCGAAGACGCCCGTGAGACGCTGTGGCAGACCTATTACGCCAGCATCTTCAATCCGGCCCGGCTCAACACGCGGATGATGCAGCAGGAAATGCCCGCCCGTTACTGGAAGCATCTTCCCGAAGCGCACCTGTTGCCGGGCCTTGTTCGCGACGCAGCCGGCCGCGTGCAGGAGATGCATGATCGACCGGCACAGGCACCGCAGCGACGTATTCCCGCACGGCCGAATGATGCAACCGATGCCGCCGCGGACAATGGCAGCCTGCAGGCGCTGCGCCAGCAGGCCGCCGTCTGCCGGCAGTGCCCGCTGTGGGAAGCGTCGACCCAGACCGTGTTCGGCGAAGGTCGTGCCGATGCATGCATCATGCTGGTGGGCGAACAGCCCGGTGATGTCGAGGACCTGAGTGGTCGCCCCTTCGCCGGGCCGGCGGGCAAGCTGCTGGACCGTGCGCTGCAGGAACTGGGCATCGAACGCAGCGCCCTGTACCTGACCAACGCGGTGAAGCACTTCCATCACGAGCGGCGAGGCAAGGTGCGCCTGCACAAGCGCCCTGAGAGCCGCCATGTGCATGCCTGCCGGCCGTGGCTGCAGGGCGAGATCGCACGGGTGAAGCCGCAGGTGATCGTCTGTCTCGGCGCCACGGCGGCCTCGTCCGTATTCGGTCGCGATTTCAACCTGACACGCGACCGTGGCCGCTGGCTCACACTCGAGGATGGCACCCGGGGGTACGCCACCGTGCATCCTGCCTGGGTACTGCGGCAGAAGGATGATACGCGGCGCGAGGACGCCTACCGGTTGTTCCGCGATGACCTGCGGCTACTGCTGGCGACTGATTCCGCGCCCACCGGGCATGGCCCGGCGCCACCGCGCGCCGGAGACCGGTAGCGCCGGACCATGCCCGGCGAGCACAGCGGGACGTCAGGAGGCGTCGATCTGGTTTTCGGGGCGTGCAGCGATGAATGCATCCAGCTGCTGGCAGGCCGCTTCAATGCGACGCAGTGTGGGGTATGGCGCCAGATCCAGGCCGAAGCGGTGGGCGTTGTACAGCTGCGGCAACAGGCAGATGTCGGCCAGACCCGGGCGCTCACCGTGGCAGAACGTGCCGGTGTCAGCACTGTCGGCCAGCATCGTTTCCATCGCCGCGAAGCCCTCGGCCATCCAGTGCAGGGTCCACTGCGTGCGTGCATCGGCGGGCAGCTGCAGATCGCGCTCGAGGTACTGCATCACCCGCAGGTTGTTGATCGGGTGGATGTCGCAGGCCACCAGCTGCGCCAGCGCCCGCACCCGTGCGCGACCAGCGGCGTCGGCCGGCAGCAGCGGCACCTGCGGGAACCGCTCTTCCAGATACTCCAGGATCGCCAGCGACTGGGTCAGCACGTGGCCGTCATGCAGCAGCGTGGGCACCAGCTGCTGCGGGTTGAGCCCGCGATAGGCGTCATGGTGCTGCTCGCCGCCGTCGCGCACCAGATGCACCGGTCGTGCTTCGAAGGCCAGGCCTTTCAAGGCCAGGCCGATGCGCACGCGGTAGGCGGCGCTGGATCGCCAGTAGGTGTACAGCACGATGCCGTCGTCGACCGGAATCTCCATCGCCGCCTCCATGCTCAGGGCTTGGCCGCCTGTTCGATGCGCTGCTCGATCGCACCGAAGATGCTGTTGCCGGCGGCATCGAGCATCTCGATGCGCACCACGTCGCCGAAGGACATGAACGGCGTGCTCGGCTTGCCGTCGCGCAGGGTTTCCACCACCCGCTGTTCGGCGAAGCAGGAAGCACCCTTGCTGG
>NZ_JBFRFE010000011.1:0-20612 GCF_052114665.1 Stenotrophomonas sp. 2YAF22
ACCTTGGCCTCGTCGGTCAGCACCATGCCGATGCCGAACATCAGCGCGAAGAACATCAGCGACAGGATCGCGCCATTGTCGGACGCGGCCTGCAGCACGTTGCTCGGCACGATCGACAGCAGCATGTCCATGCCCTTCGGCGTGCCATGGATGCCAGCAACGATTTCCTTGCTGCGCTCAGCGTTCTCCGACAGCATCAGCGCGGCCACCTGCGGGTCGACGCCGGCACCGGGCTTGAGCAGGTTGACCAGCACCAGGCCGATACCCACCGCGATGCCGGACAGCAGCACGGTGTAGGCCAGCGTCTTCCAGCCGATGCGGCCAAGGGCGCGGATGTCGCCCATCTCCGACACACCCATGATCAGCGCCGAGAAGATCAGCGGCACGATCAGCATGAAGATCAGGTTGAGGAACAGGCCCGACGCCGGGGTGGTGACGTAGTCCATTACCCACTTGGCACCGGTCTGCAGGCCGTCGACGCTGCCGCCCAGGGCATGCACGATCAGTCCCAGGACCAGGCCGATCGCAAAGCCGATGCCCATCTTCCAATGCAGGGGCAACTTCTTCTTGTCGGCAGCAGCTGCTGTCATGCGCGGGATTCCTCGAAAAATGAATCTACTCTAACAAAGCGCGCAAGCCGCGCCGGTTCAGGGTTGCCGCGGCGGATACAGCGGCGGCAGCCCAGTGTCGACGCCGCCGGTGGCGGCCGACCAGTGCGGTCCGTCACGGAAGCTTTCGCGCAGGCGGGCCCGCAGCGCGCTGACATCACCCATCCCGCCCCAGCGCCCCTGCTGCAACGCCTGCAGGGTCTGCCGCTGGGCCGGATCGGCGAGCCGCTCGATCACCTGCTCCAGGCGTTCCACGCCGGCCATCGAACACAGCAGCGCCTCTACCTGGTCGAAGCCCTCGCCATCGATGGCCCGGCGCAGCTCGGCCACGCTGGCACGCGAGGACGTTGCAGGGGCACTGGCTCCTGGCCGGGGAACCGGACGGGTGTGGACGACGGCACGGCGGCCACGTCGCCATCCCCATGCCAGGGTCAACAGCCATAGCAGCGCCAGGCCTGCGGCGGCAGCCATCCACGGCCACGGCCGGGGACCTGCTGCGGTGGGTGCAAGAGAGGATGCAGYGGCGGGTGCGGCGTCTTCCGGCAACGCGGCATCGGTATCGATCGCTTGGACCACCGGCGCGCCGGCCCGGCCTGCGGCCACGGCCAGTTCCAGATCCGGCAGGCTGGCCTGCTGGGCACTGCCACTGTCCACGTTCCACCAGGCCACGCGCGGCCCCGGCACACGCAGCGATCCAACCTGCCGCGGCACGATCGAATAGCGACGGGTGATCTTCAGGCGTGGCGTGCTGCCGTTGAAGGTCTCCTCGTACTGGGCAGGTTCGGCGAACACCTGTGCGGCGTCGCCGAGGTCGGGCACGGGCAGATCGGTGAATTGTGCCCGGGTAGCGCCGTTGGCGATTGCTTCTACCATCACGGTGGCCGCTTCGCCCGTGCGCGCACTGCTGGGTGCGGCGGTGTAGCGCAATTGCAGGCTGTGCAGGGGCAGCCACGGCTGCACGGCCTGCGCCGGTTGCGCCTGCACCTGCAGCGTGCGTTCGGCACCGACGGCATTCATGCGGCCATCGCCACCGCTCCCGAAGAAGTCATCGAAGAAGCCACCTGCACTGCRGCCGGTGAAGCGCGCGCCAGGCAGGCGCAACGCCCCGCTGCGCTCGGGGATCAGCAGGAAGCGACGTTCGACCACGTTGTAGCGCCGGCCGTTGACCTGGCGCACGTCGCTGCGATCCTCCCCCACCCGCTGCAGCGAAGCGCCACTGGGTGTGTCGAGCACCAGTTCGCCCGACGCCAGCTGCGAGGCGAAGTACAGCCTGACCACCACGCCCACGCTCTGCTGCACGTAGGGCGTCGGGTCATCCACCTCGGTTTCGATGAAGGCGGTGGCATTGCTCTGCGGGGTGGCCACCACGGCATCACTTACCTGCAGCACCAAGGGCACCGTGCGTGCTGCGCCTACCTGTAATGAAGGCACCTGCAGCGTACCGGTGCGGCGCGGCGTCAACGCAACCGTGTAGAGGTTGCGCTGCTGGACGCCGCCATTGCTCCACTGCACCTGGCGGTTGCTGCTCTGCGCGCTGAGCACGAAATCGGCATTCAACGGTGCATAGTCCGGAGCGCCCTGATCGGTCTCGATGTGCAGGGTGACCGCATCACCGGCGGCAATGCTGTCCTGTTCCAGCCAGGCGCGCGTCTGCGCCATGGCCGCCATCGGCAGCCACAGCAGCAGCATCGCCAGCACAGGCAGAGGCCACCGGAATTGCCTGCTCGCCATGCCTGTCATCGCCCTTCCCTCATTCTACGTTCGTTTTCCAACTGGAACTTGGCCCGCAGCAGTGCCCCCGGATCATCCGGCACGCGCCGCATCCACGCCTCTACGGCCTGCTGTTCCTCGCGCTGTTGCGGCGTACTGCCGTCGCCGCGCACTGCCGTCTTGCCGGCTTCAGCGGCGCGCGCCTGCTGCAGGGCCTGCTGCATCCGCTGACGTTGCTGGGCATCGGCCTGCGCCTGGGCCTGCGCGTCGGCTGCCTGCGGCGGCTCCTGCTTCGCCCCCTGCTGGCCGGAACCTGTAGACGCGGGATTCTGCTGACCCTTCCGGTCCTGCGATTGCTGCTGGCCTTGCTGGCCTTGCTGGCCTTGTTGGCCTTGTTGGCCTTGTTGGCCTTGTTGGCCTTGTTGGCCTTGTTGGCCTTGTTGGCCTTGTTGGCCTTGCTGGCCCTGCTGCGGCTGATTCTGCTGACCTTGCTGGCCCTGCTGCTGATTCTGCTGACCTTGCTGGCCCTGCTGGTTCTGCTGCTGTCCCTGCTGCGGCTTCTGCTGCCCCTTGCCCTGCCCCTGGCTGTTGTTCGACGACGACTTGCGCTTGCGCGCGGCGTCGACCACCGCACGGTTGGCGACGGCGTCGGCCATCTGCGGGTGGCGCGCCAAGGCCTTGTCGTAGGCGGCGATGGCACCGTCATAGTCGCCCTGGCGGGCAAGCACATTGCCGAGGTTGTACCAGCCCGCATCGCTGTCGATGCCTTCGAACTGCTTGCGGGCCGTGGCGAAATCACCTTGACGGTACGCCTGCACGCCCTCAGCCAGGCGTGCATGCTCACGCTGGTCGGCTCGTTCCCACAACGTGCCCGCGGCCGGCGCAGCTGTGGGCGCGCGCGGCTGCGCCTGCAACTGCCCGCTCAAGGGCAGCAGACCCACGGCCAGCAACGCCGCAAGCACCGCGCGACGGCGGAACGCCAGCAGTGCCAACAGCATCACCGGCGGCAACAACCAATAGCCTTCGTCCTGCCATTGCCGGGCCTGCCCGGGCCGCTCCAGTGCGCCACCTTCGCTGGCATCCAGCACGTCCAGTGCCTCCAGATCGCGATCATCGCTGGCGATGCGCTGGTAACGCCCGCCGCCTGCGGTGGCGACGGCACGCAGGCTGGTTTCATCCAGCGCGGCCTGTGCGATCTGGCCTTGACCATCGCGATAAGCGGCGCCGGATGGCGTGCCCAGGCCCAGCACCGACACCTGCAGGCCGAGGCCGCGCGCCTGCGTCGCCGCAAGCACCGCTTCGCTGTCGGCCTGGTCGCTGATCAGGAGAATCCGGCCTCGAAGGGCACCGGTCTGCCGCAGCAACCGCACCGCCCAGTCGATGGCACGGTCGGCGCGCTGGCCATCACGTGGCATCACCTCCGGCGACAGCGCGTCCAGGTACAGCGCTACGTTGGCAGCGTCGTCAGTCAACGGCGCCACGGTATACGCGTCTTCGGCATACACCACCAGACCCACCTGCCCGCCTTGGCGGGCGCGCAGCAAAGCACCGATCTTTGCCCGTGCCTGCAGCAGGCGCGAGGGTGGCAGGTCGGTCGCGGTGATGCGGCTGGAGAGATCCATCACGACCACCAGCGGCGCGCTGGCCTGATAGACCGGCTGCGCCTGCTGGCGCCAGCTGGGGCCCGCCATCGCCAGTGCGGCCAGGGCCCAGCCCAGCAGCAACGCCCAGGGCAGGCGCACGCGCCGCTTTCCCTCGCCAGCCAGCAAGTGCGACAACAGGTGGGCATCGACCGCCTGCCGCCACGCATCGCTGCGCCTTTGCCGGTAGATGGCCACCGCCACGATCAGCGGCAGTGCCGCCAGCATCCACAACCAATCCGGGCGCAGGAAATGCAGCGCGCTCCAATCGAACGTGCTCCACTCGAACGCGCTCCAGTCGGGCATCTTCAGAAAAGTGGCGCTCATCGGCGACGCTCCGGCCATACCCACGCCAACGCACCCAGCAGCAACGCGACAGCCAGCGGCCACGCATAACGCTCGTTGCGCGGACGCAGTGTCGGTCCCTTCGCGGCGATCGGCTCCAGCCTGTCCAGTTCGGCATAGATGCCAACCAACTGGTCGGTATCACGCGCACGGAAGAATCGGCCGCCGGTCATCTCGGCGATCCTGCGTAACGTTGCCTCATCCACCGGGTCGCGATCAGCGGCTACGGGAATGCCGAAGAACCGCGCACTACCGTCGCTGCCAAAGGCCACGGTGTGCACGCGCACGCCTTCGGCACGTGCCAGCTCGGCCGCGCGCAGGGGTTCCAGCACGCCGGCGTTGCTGACACCGTCGGTCAACAGGATGAGTACACGCTGCCCTTCGGGCTGGCTGCGCAGGCGTTTGACCGCCAGCGCGATGGCGTCACCAATGGCCGTCTCGCGCCCGGCCAGGCCAACCACGCTGTCGCGCAGTTGATCGCGCACGCTGGACAGATCGGCGGTCAGCGGTGTGAGAGTGTAGGCACGGTCACCGAACACCAGCAGGCCGACGCGATCGCCGGCACGACGGTCCAGGAAATCGGCCAATACCGCCTTGGCAGCGGTCAGTCGCTCCACCGCCTGTGCGCCAAGCACCATGTCCGGCTCGCTCATGCTGCCGGACACGTCCATCGCCAGCATCATCTGCCGGCCTTCCTGTGGCGGAGTGATCGCCTCACCCAGTTGCTGTGGTCGCGCCATCGCCAGGCACAGCGCCAGCCAGCCCAGCCAAAGCAGTCCACTGCGCAGCCAGGAAACGCCGACACGACCGCCACCGGCCAGTGCTTCCAGTTCGGCAGCGGCGTAGGGCACGCGCAGCGCGGCGCCCGGGTCGGCGCGCCGTTTCCACGCAAACATCAGGATCGGCAACGGCAGAGCCAGCAGTGCGAGCGGCCACGCCAGCTGCAGATCCGGCCAGGGCCAGTAAGCTGCCAGCGCGCTCATCGGCGGCGCTCCTGCAGCAACGCCAGGTAGCGTGCCCGCGCCCACGCGCGCACGTCGGCCACGGCAGCGGCATCCACGCTTGGGCGATACGCCCCCTCGGCCAGCAGGTTGCGCTGCGCGAGCGACAGGGTGTCCTTGGGATCGACGTACTGCCACCACGCGTCATCGCGCAGGGCTTCGCTGCCGGGGCGTGCCTGACGCGCCGCACGCCGCAGCAGGCTGGCGATGACCGCCAGTTCCGACGGCGCGCCGGTCACTGCTGCAATCTCCTGGTCGAACGCATGCAACCACTGTCGTCGGCGTCGACGCCGACGCCATGCCACCGCAGCAACGATTGCCAGCAACAACAGAACCAGTGCGATCAGCATCAGCCAGCCAGGTGCCGGCGGCCACCACGTTGGCGAGGCCGGCAACTGCACATCACGCAGCGGCAGGGAGGGACTCATGCCGGCACCTCCGTCGGTGCCGGTGCCAGCCAGGCATCGCTGGCCGCATCGGTGGAAAGCACCTGCACATCGACGCGACGCGCAGCAAGCTGCGTGCGYAGCTGCTGCAGGGGTTCGACAAAATGCGCCTGCCAGTGCGCCTGCACATCGTGGCGGCGCAGGTCCAAACCGATGCGCTGCTGTGCGGCGAGAAACTGCAAGGGAGCCGCTGGCGGTTGCAACTCCAGCGGATCAACCAGCAGCAGCAGACTCAGGTCATGGTGTTGGGCCAGTGCGCTCCAGCGCGCCGGCGGAATGCGGATCGCCTGCTGCGGATCGGCCAGCACCAGCATCCGCGCGCCGGGGCGCAGCACCCGCCCGGCATGGTCCAGCGCGCGTTCCAGGCCAAGGTCATCGGCAGGTGGCTGCGCGTACCAGCGCGTGAGTGCATCGAGTACGCGCAGTACGCCGCGGGCACCGCCGGCCGGCGCGATCGGCGCCTCGCGATCACTGCCGCGCAATGCACCGATGCGGTCGCCGCGACGCTGTGCAGACCATGCCGCGACGGCACCCGCGCGCGCCGCCTGCACGGACTTGAAGCGCACGCGGGTACCGAAGTACAGCGCAGGCGAAGTATCGGCAACGATCAGGGTGACCCGCTCGCGTTCTGCCTGGAACAGCTTGGTGTGCGTGCGGCCGGTGCGCGCGGTGACGCGCCAGTCGATGTGACGCGCGTCGTCGCCCGCCACGTACTCGCGTGATTCGGCATATTCCATGCCGCGCCCGCGCAGTGGTGAAGGTGCTTGCCCGGCGCTGCCCGCCCGCCCACGACGAGGCGGCGGCGGGCGCTGTGCCAGGCGGCGCAATGCCACCAGCTCGGCCAGTTGCGGTCGCAGGCCATCGCCTTCGCTGGTAACCGGAGCAGGTCCGTTGGTCGTGCCGGTCATGCGCGCGCTCAGGGCGCCGGTACCCGGGCAAGCAGTTCCTGCACCAGGCGCTCACCATCCCAGCCTTCGGCGATGGCTTCATAACTGGGCAGAACCCGGTGGCGCAGCACATCGGCGGCCACGGCACGCACGTCGTCGGGGGTGACGAAGTCACGCCCTGCCAACCACGCCCGCGCCCGTGCGCACCGCTCCAGTGCGATGGAGCCACGCGGGCTGGCGCCCCACGCGATGCGGCGCGCCAGCGAGGTGTCGTAGCGCGAAGGGTCGCGTGAGGCCAGTACCAGCTCGATCAGATAGCGCTCCAGCGCGGGGGCCATGTGCAGCTCCAGCACCTCGCGGCGCGCATCGAAGACATCCTGCATCGGCAGCTTTTCCGGCGCCGCTGCGGCCTCGCCAAGCGCGCCGCGGGCACGCTCGCGGGCCAGCCGCAGGATCTCCGACTCGGCCGTCTGGTCTGGATAACCAATGCGTACATGCATCAGGAAACGATCCAGCTGCGCTTCCGGCAGCGGGAAGGTGCCTTCCTGCTCGATCGGGTTCTGCGTGGCCATCACCAGGAACAGCGAGGGCAGTGCGTAGGTGTGGCGGCCAACGGTCACTTGGCGTTCGCCCATCGCTTCCAGCAGCGCGGACTGCACTTTGGCCGGCGCACGGTTGATCTCGTCAGCCAGCAGGATCGGGTGGAAGATCGGCCCCGGTACGAACTCGAAACGACCTTCCTGAGGGCGCCAGATCTCGGTGCCGGTCAGGTCCGAAGGCAGCAGGTCCGGCGTGAACTGCACACGTGCGAAGTCTGCTTCCAGCCGTGCCGCCAAGGCCCGGATGGCCGTGGTCTTGGCCAGGCCCGGCGCACCTTCCACCAGCAGGTGGCCATCGGCCAGCAAGGCGATCAGCAGGCGTTCGACCAGCGCCGCCTGGCCGACGATCTCAGCCGACAGTGCATCGCGCAGGTCGCTGAAGGCCGCATGCAGGCGCGAGGTGACGGGGGCAGGCGGTGGAGAAATGGATTCGGGCATCGGCGGAGGCAGGTTCATGGGGGCCTTTGACCGGCGCGGGATGGCTCGGGTTCCCCACATCATCGCAGGCCGCCCGGCTGCTGGCATCAAGAACGGCTGAACAGCCTCCACGCATGGCGTGGATCTACTCGGAGAGGCATGTCGTGGATCTAGCTGCGATGGCGCAAACGACGCGGGGCCGCACGTGGCGGCCCCGGTCGGATACAACAGATGTGATGCCTCAGTTCTGGCGGGCCACTCGCAGGACCTTCGGGGTCACGAAGACCAGCAGTTCAGCCTTGTCCTTGTTGCGGCCACGCTTCTTGAACAGGTTACCGAGGAACGGCACATCGCCCAGGAACGGCACCTTGCTGACACTGTTGCGGTCGGTGAACTCATACACGCCACCGATCACCACGGTCTGGCCATCTTCCACCAGCACGGCGGTGTTGACCTCGCGGCGGTTGATGGACGGCACGGTGCCATAGCCCTGCAACTGGATCAGCTGATCAACCTCGTCCTTCTTCACCGCCATGTTGAGGAACACGCGGTTGTCGTTGGTGATCGTCGGCGTGACCTTCAGCTCCAGCACTACTTCCTTGAACTGCACGTTCGGGGTCTGTGCGCCGCCAGTACCGCCGCCACTGATGGTCACATAGCCGATTTCCTTGCCCTGCTTGATCAGCGCCTCGCGCTGGTTGGTGGTCACCACGCGCGGGTTGGAAATCACTTCACCACGCGACTCTTCCTGCATGGCCGACAATTCCACATCAAGCAGATAGCCCGCGTTGAGGATCGACAGTGCCAGCGAACCCGGGTTGCTGGCCGCTRCCACCGGCAGGTTCCAGTTCAGGCCACGGGTGATCGTAGGACCCACCGGCACCGGTGCCRGCCCGGTCCTGCCACCGGCCACCCATTGATTGAACGCGGTCTGGTTGGCAATGGACGTAGCCACTTCCGACTCGCGGTTCTTCGCATTGGATGCGAGGTCACCGCTGAAGTAGACGTTGTCACGGCTGCCGCTGATGCCGAACTTGGCGCCCAGTTCGCGCGCGAACGTGTCGGTAGCGATGACGATGCGTGCTTCGATCAGTACCTGGTCGACCGGGCGGTCGATGACACTGATCAACTCGCGCATGCGCGCGATCTTCTTCGGAATGTCGCTGATCATCAGCGTGTTGGTGCGCTCGTCGGCGACAATGCGGCCGCGCGCCGACAGGAAGCCACTTTCTTCCTGCGAACTGCCACCACCACCGCCACCGCCACCGCCGCCACCACCGCCGATGCCCTTGGCCTCGGTCAGCGCTTTGAAGATCTGCGTGGCGCTGTGGTAGTTGATCTGGACATAGTCGGTCATCAGGTCTTCGCGGTTCTCGATCGCGATGCGCGCGTCTTCCTTCTCCTGCTCGAACTTGGCCAGCTCGGACTGCGGCGCAACCCACACGACGCTGCCGTCACGACGCTTGTCCAGACCCTTGGCACGCAGCACGATATCCAGCGCCTGGTCCCACGGCACGTTGACCAGACGCAGGGTCACATTGCCCTGCACCGAATCAGAGGCCACCACGTTCAGATTCGACTCTTCGGCGATCAGCTGCAGCACGGTGCGCACGGGCACGTCCTGGAAGTTGAAAGTCACCGGTTTGCCGGTGAAGCCGCGCTGCGGGACGYCCTTGGCAGCCTGGGTCACGCTGCCGGCAGTGACTGCGCCAACGGCGGCCTGCGCCTGCCGCGGGCTGATCTCCACCACATACTCGTTGCCACTCTGGTAGGCCAGCGACTCGACCGGACCGCCCGTGCTCAGCACCAGCTGGGTGCCGGCCCCGGACGGCTTGGCGTCGATGCGCTGCACCGGGGTGGCGAAGTCGGTGACGTTCATCGGCTTCTGCAGGTTGGCCGGCAGGCGCGCGTTGCCGACATCGACCACCACGCTGTTGCCCTGGCTGCGCAGGTCGGGCATGGCGCCCTGGCCGTCGAACTGCAGGATCAGGCGGCCTGCGCCGTCATCGCCACGCTTGAAGTCGATACGCTGCACCGACAGGCTTGCCGGTGCAGTGGCCGACGTCGCAGCCAGCGCCGTGCCGGCCGGTTTTTCCGACGGTGCGGCAGCCAGCGCCGGAGCGCAGGCCAACATCAACGCGACTCCCAGCGCGCTGATGCGGTTCAAGGTAGAGCGCCGGATGGGACGCAGCCCCTTGGCTTGGTGAAAGGTCATCGTGCTATCCCCAGTAAACGATCATTGATCTTCAAGCGCGAGCGTTGCTGGACGTTCCAGCCAGCCACCCGCGCCATCCGGCACCAGTTCGATCAGCTCCACGCGGTCTTCGAAGACCGCGGTGACCCGCCCGTCGCTCTGCCCCAGGTACCCGCCGGGACGCACCCGATAGGTCACCTTGTCCGGCCCCATCACCAGCGCCACGGTGCCGGCGCCTGTTCCGATGGTGCCGACCATGTCCAGCGCGTCCAGCGGGAAGCCTTCCATCGGCTCCTTGCGCCGGTTCGGATCTGGCCGCAGTCCCCCATTCCCCTGCTGCGGGTTGGTCCAGGCATCGGTGAACGGATCGCGCATGCCCTGCGCGGAGTATTCGAAGGTCTCGAACTGTTGCATCACCGGCAGGGCCTCAATCGACTCCGCCGGTCGTGCGCGCTCGCTCTCGACCCATTTTTCCAGGTTGGGTGCATCACCCGGCGTGCTGGTCACGCCGCGACCGCAGGCGGCCAGCAGCAACACCGTCAATACCATCCCACCGCGTGCAATGAAGGAACCGGTCACTTCTTCTCCTCCTTGCCCGCTTCAGCTTTCTGCTGTTCCTCGACCTCGGCCTCATCCAGGTAGCGGTAGGTCTTGACCGTACCGGACAACTCCAGCGCACCGGCGCGGACATTGCCACTGGTCTTGTCCTTCGGCTTGAGGTTGATGTCGTGCATGGTCAGGATCACCACCCGCGGCAACGAGGCCACGCCACTGACGAAGGCGCCGAACTGGTGGTAACTGCCCACCATCCGCAGCTTGATCGGCTTCTCGGCGTAGAACTCCTTGATCTGCTCCTGCTCCGGCTCGAACAACTCGTTGGACAGGCCGCTGGACAACGCGGTCTGCGAGATGTCGATGATCAGGTCGGGCATTTCGGTCTTGCTGGGCAGCTGCCGCAGCATCTGCTGCAGTACCTGCTCCATCTGTGCCAGCTGCTGTTTCAGCGGCTCCAGGTTGACCGCGCGCTTCTGTTCCTTGGTGAACTCCTCGCGCAGCGCGGTTTCCTGCGACTCCAGACTGGCCAGTTCATCGCGCTTGCCACTGATCAGCAGCATCCACGCCACGAACATGATCACCACCGCCAGCAATGCGCAGAAAACGATCTTGGCCTTCTGTGGCCAGTTGCCGATGTCGTTGAAATCGAGGTTCTTGATGTCGACTTTCTTGCTCATGCGCGATCCCCCTGCATCGGGGCGTGGAAGGCCTGCGGCGGCTGCGCCAGGCGGCTGCCCTCAGGCTTGGTTGCCGGTGCGGCCTGCGCGGGCTTGGCCGGCGCAGGCGTTGCCGCCGGTGCCGGAGTCGTTGCAGGCGTGGCAGCAGGTGCCGGTGCCGTCCCCGACTGCGGTACGGCAGCGGCAGGCGCTGCGGCATCGGGCCCGGCACTGAGCGGTGCGACCGTCGGTGCCATCGRCGCCGTGCCCGCCACACTGCCATCAGGGTTCAGGCCCGGCGTAGTTGCCGCTTCCTCGCTCTGCGCGGGCAGCTTGACCTTGACCTTGAACACGTACGGCAATGCCTTGATGTCCGCCACAGGACCGGTCGCGCGCCCTTCCTTGTCCTTTTCCGGCTCACGCGCCTCGATGATCGCCAGCTCCGGATTGGTCATCCAGCCAGAGACCTCGAGGTTGCGCATGTAGGCCGAGACACGCGCATTGGACTGGGTGCGGCCCTCCAGAGTCAGCACGTCGCCTTCCTGCTGCAGGGCGGTCAGCACCACGCCATCGGGGATGGTGCGGACCAGCGCATCGAACAGGTGCACCATCTGCGAACGCTTGGCCTGCAGCTGTTCGATCACGGCCTTGCGGGCCAGCAATCGATTCTTCTGCTCGTCGAGGCGGTCGATTTCCTTGTTCTGCTCCTTGACCTTGTCGATCTCGGTCTGCAGGTAGGCGTTGCGATCGCTCTGCCCGCTGACCTGCATGTCGTAGTAGAACCAGATCAACAGCGACAGAAGCAGGCCACCCAGGGCGGCCATGCCCAGCATGATGCCGAACTCGCGCTGGCGTTGCTTGCGCCGTTCGGCGCGCCAGGGCAATAGATTGATGCGTGCCATCAGTCAAAGCTCCTCAGCGCCAGACCGGTCGCGATCATCAGCGCGGGGGCGTCCTGGGCCAGCGCGTGCGCCTGTACCTTCGGCCCCAGGGTCATCTGTGCCAGCGGGTTGGCGACCACGGTCGGCACGCCCAGCTGTTCCTCGACCATCTCCGGCAGGCCTGCAAGGGCGGCACAGCCGCCGGCCAGCACGATGTGATCGACCCGGTTGAATTCGCTGCCGGCGTAGAAGAACTGCAGCAGGCGGCTGATCTGCTGGACCGTGGCTTCCTTGAACGGCTCCAGCACTTCCATCTCGTAGCTTTCCGGCAACCCGCCCTGGCGCTTGGCCAGACCGGCTTCCTCGTAGCTCAGGCCATAACGGCGCATGATCTCGTCGGTCAGCTGCTTGCCGCCGAACACCTGTTCGCGGCTGTACAGGCTACGGCCACCACGCAGCACGTTGAGGGTGGTCATGGTGGCGCCGATATCGACCAGCGCAACCACGCCCTCGGCCGACACCGGCAGCTCGCTGGCCACCAGGGCGAAGGCGTTCTCGACCGCGAAGGCCTCCACGTCCATCACCTTGGCCTGCAGGCCACCCAGTTCCAGTGCGGACTGACGCAGCTCGACGTTTTCCGAACGCGAGGCCGCCAGCAGCACCTGGACCATTTCCGGGTTGTTCGGGATCGCCCCGATCACCTCGAAGTCCAGGTTCACTTCCTCGATCGGATACGGAATGTAGTTGACCGCTTCCAGCTCGATCTGGGCTTCCATGTCGTTCTCGTCCAGGTCGGCCGGCATCGGGATCACCTTGGTGATCACCGCCGAACCGGCCACGGCCGCAGCGGCCAGCTTGGCCTTGCTGCCGGAACGGTTCATCGCCCGGCGGATGGCCTCTCCCACGGCCTCCACTTCAACGATGTTCTTCTCCACCACCGCATTCGGCGGCAGCGGTTCCACGGCATAATGTTCCACACGGAAACGGTTGCCGCTGCGAGAAAGCTGCAACAGCTTTACCGCAGTCGAACTGATGTCGACGCCAATGAGCGGCGACTGACTTTTTGGGATGAGCCCCACGGTTTCTCCCCTGCCGACGGGCACTTGGACGCAAGAGCTGCGTCCGCGCATTAATAACGTATTCTTAGCAAATGGCAACCGCCCTGCTGTGACATCCTTCACAGGATGAACACGCAGCCCCTGGCGTCCCCTTGCACTCCCCAGTGCCGGCCCCAGCCGCCACCTTGCGTAATCTATACTCTGCGACCACGAAATTCGCAATCGGAATCTGACACCGATGACACGTCTCCGCCGCTGGCTGCGCTGGATCTTTCTTGTTGTCCTGGTCCTGGCGCTGGTCGGAGCGGCCGCCGTTGGCGGCCTGTACTACGCCGTTTCTTCCAAGCTTCCCGACGTGCAGACCCTGCGCGACGTGGAAATGCAGGAGCCGATGTACGTCTACGCTGCCGACGGCAAGCTGATGGCGGTATTCGGTGAGACCCGGCGTACCCCCATCACCATGAAGGACGTGCCGGAGAAGCTGAAGCAGGCGTTCCTGGCCACCGAGGATGCCCGCTTCTACGAGCACGGCGGCGTGGACTACAAGGGCATCGGCCGCGCGGTATGGCTGCTGGCCACCACCAACGACAAGCGCGTGCCCGGTGGCTCCACCATCACCCAGCAGGTGGCCCGCCAGTTCTTCCTCAGCTCCGAGTACAGCTACACCCGCAAGCTGGCCGAGATCCTGCTGGCGCGCAAGATCGAGTCCGAGCTGAGCAAGGACGAGATCTTCGAGCTGTACCTGAACAAGAGTTTCTTCGGCAACCGCGCCTACGGCGTGGCCGCCGCTGCCGAGTTCTACTACGGCAAGAAGCTGGGCGAACTGGACCTGGACGAGATGGCCTCGTTGGCCGGCATCCCCAAGTTCCCGTCCTCGGGCAACCCGATCTCCAACCCGGAGCGCGYCCGCCAGCGTCGTGACAACTATGTGCTGCAGCGCATGGCCGACCTGAAGTTCGTCAGCCAGGCCGAGGCCGACGCGGCCAAGGCCGTGCCGATGCATGCCACTGCGCATGAGCCACCGGTGCAGGTCGATGCGCCCTACGTGGCCGAGCTGGTGCGCCAGGAAATGATCGCCCGCTTCGGCGGCGACGTGGTCAACAAGGGCTACCACGTCACCACCACCATCGATTCGACCCTGCAGACCGCCGCCAACCTGTCGGTGCGCGACGGCCTGCTGCTGTACGACCATCGCCACGGCTGGCACGGCGTAGAGAAGCAGGTGCAGCTGGGCGCCGGCGATGATGCCGCTGCACTGGCCGAGCACCTGCGCGGCATGTTCGGCCAGGCCGGCCTGCTGCCGGCCATCGTCGCCAGCACCGGCGCCGACGGCAGCGCCACTGTGGTGCTGGCCAACCGCAGCGAGATCGTGCTGCCGGCCGGTGCCGCCAAGTGGACCAACAAGAGCCCGGCCAAGCTGGTGCAGCGTGGCGACATCGTGCGCGTGCGCGCCGGCGCCAAGGAGGGCGAGTGGCTGCTCGACCAGCTCCCGCGCGGGCAGTCCGCGCTGGTTTCGCTGGACGCCCACAGCGGCGCCCTGAAGGCGCTGGTCGGCGGCTTCAGCTTCTCCGGCAACAAGTTCAACCGTGCCACCCAGGCCCGTCGCCAGCCCGGTTCGAGCTTCAAGCCGTTCGTCTATGCGGCCGCCTTCGACAAGGGCTACAACCCGGCCTCGATCGTGCTCGACGCCCCGGTCGTGTTCCGCGACCGCCGCGGCAAGACCTGGGCGCCGCAGAACGACGGCGGCGGCTTCCGTGGCCCGATGCGCCTGCGTGAAGCGCTGGTGCAGTCACGCAACCTGGTCTCGGTGCGCCTGCTTGATGGCATGGGCGTGGACTACGCGCGCAAGTACATCAGCCAGTTCGGCTTTGCCGAATCCGAGCTGCCGCCGAACCTGTCGATGTCGCTGGGTACCGCCTCGCTGACGCCGCTGTCGGTGGCCCGCGGCTATGCCGTGTTCGCCAATGGCGGCTCGCGCGTGGATACCTGGCTGATCGACCAGGTCAACGATCGCGATGGCAACCTGGTGTTCAAGGAAAACCCGGCGATGGCCTGCCGCGACTGCGCCGGCAGCAGCGACCAGCCGGTGAACCAGGTCGTGGACGGCTTCAACTTCGGCGCCCCGGCACCCAAGGTCGATGCCACCGCCGCTGCCAAGCCGGAAGCCAAGACCGAAACGCCGGCCGCACCGGTCAACCCGGATGCGCGTACCGCACCGCGTGCGATCGACGCCCGTACCGCCTACCAGCTGGTGTCGATGATGCGCGACGTGGTCCAGCGCGGCACCGGCGCGCAGGCCAAGGTGCTCGGCCGCGAAGACGTGGGCGGCAAGACCGGCTCGACCAACGACCATCGTGACGCCTGGTTCTCCGGCTTCGGCGGCCCGTACGTGACCACCGTGTGGGTGGGCCGCGACGACTTCCGCTCGCTGGGCTACCGCGAATACGGTGGCAAGGCGGCCCTGCCGATCTGGATCGACTACATGCGCACCGCGCTGAAGGACACCCCGATCGCACAGAACGAACCGCCGAGCGGCATGGTCCAGGCTACCCTCAACGGCGCGGTGGAGTGGGTGAAGGTGGAAGACATGGACCGCCTGACCGACTACGACCTCAACCTGCAGAGCACCCCGCAGGCTGACGCGGCCGCGTTCGATATCTTCTGAGGCACAGATTCGGTGGGTGCCAACCGTTGGTTGGCACGATGGCCCGGCGTTGCCCTGGTAGTCGCCAACCTTGGTTGGCGCCGATGCATTCGCCGGGCATGGCCCGGCGCTACCATGCCGCACCCGTCGGGCGCCCTCTCCCGGTAGCGCCGGGCCATGCCCGGCGAGCGCAGCGGCACCTCTGCGAAATACCTACGCAGATGTCACACGCCTGCGCTAGTCTGTGACCAGGTCGCAACAGGGAGTCATCGCATGCACCGCGCTCACCAGCATGCTGCCAGCCAGACCCGCGAACGGCGTCATCGCCTCRCCCACGAAGCCGCCCGGCTGATGGCCGAAGGCGGAATCCGCGACTTCCACCAGGCCAAACTCAAGGCTGCCAGCCGCCTTGGCATCCACGACGATGCTTCCCTGCCCCGCAATGTCGAGATCGAACAGGCGCTGCGCGAGTACCAACGGCTGTTCTCCGGCCCACAGCACGGCAGCGAACTACAGCGGCGGCGCGAGTCCGCGTTGCGGGCGCTGGAGTTCCTGCACGGGTTTTCGCCGCGTCTGGCCGGACCGGTGCTGGACGGCACCGCCGATGCCAACAGCCCCGTGCAATTGCACCTGCACAGTGACGACCCGGAAGCCGTGCATCGCTTCCTGGACGAACATCGCATCCCTGCGGAATCGCGTRCGCGGCGCCTGCGGATGGACCGTGAGCGCAATCTGGATGTACCGGTGTGGGTGTTCAGTGCCGAAGACCTGACCTTCGACCTGGCCGTCCTGCCCTACGATGCGTTGCGCCAGGCCCCGCTATCGCCGGTGGATGAGAAACCCATGCGGCGGGCGTCGGCCACGCAGTTGCGGCAGCTGCTGGCCGAGATGGAAATCACCGCCTACATCGGCGGTTGATCATGGCAGAGCCGGGCCTGTGCCCGGCTCTGCGCCAAGAGCAGCCGGGCATGGCCCGACGCTATGGGAAGATCAGCTGTTCCTGGGCAGGGGTTGCCAATCGTGCCAGCCACGGCGCCGCCGCACGGTACGGGTACTCGGCCATCATGCGCGCATGCATCTTCTGCAGGTCATCCAGGTTCCAGGCGTGCGAATACACATCCTGGAAGTCATCGGCCCAGCCACTGCGCACGCGCGTGCGTTCGCCATCAAGGTTCGGCACCAGGTACCACGGCACCTGCAGGATCTCGGCCAGCGCCTTGTTGCGTACCGCACTCTCGTACCCCGACCGCTGCAGCTGTTCGATGCGAAAACTCACGCGGCGGCAGGGAAAGGGCATGCAGGCACCGGTAGCGTTGATGTAGTCAGCGATGTCGGCGTACATGTCCGCCTGCAGCTTCATCGCCACCGGGTCCTGCAGGGTCTGCCGGACCCGCAGCGTGCGCTGGGTGCTGCCGCGGATCTCCGCAGCACTGTAGAAGGGATGGCCCGGCGTGGTGCCACCGTGGCGCACCAGCACGATGCGATGGATCGCTTCGTCGGTCAGCACTTCCACCCGCACGGCCGCGGCCTGCGGATGGATGCGCGGCTGCGGCACGTTCACCACGCGCCAGAACCCCCACACCATCAACCCCATGCAGACCATCAGCACCAGGCAGGCCAGCGTCCACGTATCCATGTCGTGGGTGAAATAGCGGATGCGGGCGCGCCACAGGTAGTAGCGCCGATAGGTCATGAAGCGGCTCATGAAGCGATACATTGCAACCTCCTCTGCAATGGCCCCGGCGCGGCGGGGCTCGTTACGCGCACCACACCGGGGCGCCATGGCTTACCAGCCGATGCCCACACCAACGCCCATGCTGCGCTCACCGCTGTTGGTGAACGCACCATTGAGGCTGAAGGTGGCTGAGCCCTTGTCGTTGAGTACGCGCTGGTAACCCACCGCCATGGCCGACTCGCCCTCGGCGTAGCCCACGCCCGCACCGAGGCGGTTGTAGGTGGCCAGGCCTGCGGTGTTCATGGCCATGGCCGTCTGCGCACTGCTCATCGCGGCCATGCGGTTGAAGCGCTTGTCCATCTTGTCCAAGCGGCGTTCGACGTTGCTGATGGCACCATCGGTGTACTCGTTGGCGCGGGCCAGCATCTTCTCCAGTTCAGCGGTATCGACCTGTGGCGTGGGCGACGGCGTGTCGTCCTTCTTCGACTTGGGCTGCGGCGCGGGTGAAGTGCCCTCGCCTGCCGAGGCCACCTGCGGCGAACCGCTGGTTTCTGGCGTTGGCGTGACTTGTTCGGTCGGCGCGGCCGAAGCCGTGGCCAGCGCACGCGACTGCGGCTGGCCATCCACGCGCTGCTCCAGACCATCCATGCGGCCATTGAGCTGCTGCTGCACGGCGTGCAGCTGGCCACCGTTGACCGCCTCGCGGCTGCCGGCGGCGACCAGGCCGTTGGCCACGTTGGAGATGACCATGCCGTTGGCGCCGGCCAGGGTGAGCTGGGCGGTGCCGTCGCTGCGGGTGGAGGGCGTTTCCTTGAAGACCGAGCGGAGCTGGGTTTCGACGCGGTCCATGCGGGAGCCGGTGGTGACTACGGCGGAGTCCAGCGTGGCGAGGGCATCGTTGACGGTGCTCTGGTGCTGGCCCTGGACGTTGAAGCCGGGGGTGGTGACGTTGCCGTTGGCGTCGATGTTGCCGCCGAGGGCGGAAAGCGCGCCGCGCAGCTGGGCGATGGTGGCTGCGTCGTTGGCGTTGCGGCCGTTGGCTACGTTGACGAGGCGGCGCTGGTATCGGCTGTTTCCGAAGGACGCCGTGTCAGCTTCCGTGGCGATCGCACCCATGCCAATAGCGACAGACCTGACCGCACCGACTTCTGTTCTGCTAACTAAGCCTAGCGCCACGCTATCAGCCCCTGCTGCACGTGACCCAGCACCGAGAGCGAATGCACCTTCTGCCCCCTCCTCAACCAGGGCACCTCTACCCAGCGCAACCGAATTCTTGCCCCAAGCAATCGCATAAGCGCCAAGGGCTGTTCCACCCTCGTTTCCATCCTGCGGTGTCGCCTGCGCGGATTCACCAATCGCAACACCAAACGATCCAGCCTTGGCGTCCTCACTCAGATCATCCCGACCGATCTTAAAGAATCGATGAGTCGATTCCACGCTCGCGATTCGTTCATTGGTCGCATAAAGCTGACCACCGTTAACTGCATCAGTACTGAAGGCAGATGAGATGTCACCCGAATCAATCCCAGTCAATCGCGATCCAGCGAAATCGATCGGTCCACCGCGCAGATCAAGTACTTCCTGGAGGGCATGCTTCACACCTCCTTCTGACATGCTCTTCATACGCTCGATTTCATCTCCATTCCTGGCGATTTCCTGCTTGGCTGCGTACAGCTGACTACCCGTAACTGCATCACGGCTACCTGCAGCAATACGCCCATCGGCCAGATTCGACAGAACCATGCCTTGCGCACCTGCCAGATTCAGCTGACCAACTCCATCCGCCCGGGTCGAGGTTGATTGTTGGAATGTCGCACGCAGCTGGCCTTCGAGGCCATCTACGCGACTGTCAGCCCTTACCACCGCGCCATCCAGCGCAACTAAAGCGTCTTCAACGTTCTTCTGTGTTCCCCCCTGGAGGTTGTAGGTCGGAGAAACGACATCGCCATTTCGATCCAGACCTGCGCCCCCGCCAAGAGCAGCCAAGGCTTCGCTCAGTTGCCCAACAGTAGTTGCATCACTGGAGTTCACCCCTCGCCCCACATTGACGATCCGCCGCATAAGCCGAGAGTTCCCAACGGACACAACGTTTGCGTCCTCGGCTACGGAACCGGTGCCTAGCGCAACTGAGTTTTCCGCTCCTGATTCAATCTGACTGAAGGAACCCAGTGCTGCCCCTCCCGATGCGTAGACATTAGAACCCGTCCCAAGTGCAAATCCACTCTTTGCTGCGGCGTCGACAAGCGCCCCCCTGCCAAGAGCCACGGAGCCCTGCCCACGAGCGCGCGCGAATGAACCAACTGCGGTAGCCCCATCAGAGTGAATGGCTGCCTCTGCCGAATCTCCGATCGCCACACCCATCAATCCCGCCTGCGCGTAATTGCTCTCATCATCCACTCCAACTCTCAGGTAGCCATTTGATTTTTCGATCTTCTCTACCCGATCGTTAGTCGCAAACAACTGCCCGCCATTCACCGCATCCGTGCTGGTCGCAGAACTGATATCCCCCGCTGTCACGCCCGATATGCGGGCACCCTCCATATCCACCAGGCGACGATCAGCACTGAACTTAACCACGCCATCCAGATCCGGATCGAAGTTATCGAAGTCCGCACGCAGCACATCCAGCTCGATCCGGTTGTCGGCGATACGCCCGTCCTGATCCGTCAGCTGCTGCGCGTGCCCAGCCAAAGCCTGTCGCTGAGTCTCCACCGTGGTATTGGTCGCAAACAGCTGCTGCCCGGTCACCGCATCCGTGCTGCCCGTACTCAGCGTGCCGTTGGCGATGTTGTAGATGCGCCGCTTGCCACCGCTCTTGTTTGCCACATCCACAATCGTGCCGGTGTTCTCTGCACCCAGACGGACGTTGCCGCTGGCAGAGACCTGGCCCACCAGTCCGCCCAAGGCATCAGCTTTCAGCACAGCGCCATCGGCTACGCCACGGGCAGCGTCGGCCGCCGTCTTCGCCGCGGTTGCCGCCGTGCGCACGCTAGTCACTTCGCTATTGGTGGCATTGAGCTGCTGCCCAGTCACTGCATCCGTGCTGGACGTACTGAGCACGCCATTGGCCAGATTCTGCAGCTTGCGCTTGGCACCGGCCTTGTTGGCAACGTCGACGACGGTGCCGGTGTTGTCTGCACCCAGGCGTACGTTTCCACTTGCCGATACCTGCCCCACCAGGCCATCCAGTACCGCCACTCGCGCCTGCGCAACGTCCGCGGTCGCCTTCACAGCAGCCACGCTGGTGTTGGTGGCATGCAGCTGCTTGCCAGTCACCGCTTCACTGCTGGACGTAC
>NZ_JBFRFE010000012.1:0-19339 GCF_052114665.1 Stenotrophomonas sp. 2YAF22
CCGTGGGCACGCTTGAGTATGTCCAGGTCACTGTCGCCGCGCTGGTAGACGTAGGTCTCCGGCAGGAAGCGGCCTTCCGGATGCTGGCCGGCGAAACCGAGGCGGTCCATCAGTGCTGCGTCATCGAGGGTGTCGGTGGTGTGCAGCAGCGGATCAGCGCGTTTGAGCGCGGCGCGCAGCTGGCGGATGTTCCAGCCTTCGATGATGGTGACGCGGTGCTGCAGCACCTTGCCCGCGCGCATGCGCAGCAGCAGCTCGCGCGGGGTCAGGTCCTTGCTCAGTGCGTACTCGCCCACCTTCAGCTTGCCGGCGGCGTCCAGCTGGCGCGCCAGCAGCTGCCACTGGGTGTCCTGGCCCTCGTCCACGCCGGCCTCGCGCAGCTTGCGCAGCACGCTGTTCATGCCATCGCCGCTGGCGATGACCACGCTGTCCGCACTGGGGGTCAACGGCACGTCGGCAAACTGGCTCTGCTTGTAGAAGAACCACGCGCCCGCGCCGGCCACGATGGCGGCCAGCACCAGCAGCAGCGTTACCACCAACAGACACCCGCGCTTGGCTCCCGCCATGGACTACCTCTGAACTCGATTCCGTCGTGCAGGATACCGTGCCGGTGGTGTGGGGTCATGATCGGAGCCACGCATCCGTGCCGACCAACGGTCGGCACCCACCCGCCATCTCCAGTAGATCCACGCCATGCGTGGATGACCCGCCATGGAGGCATCCGTGCCGACCAACGGTCGGCACCCACCCCGCCGGGCCATACCGGCGGGGCCGCCCCTCAGCCCTGCTGCCCCAGCGCCCGCAGCAGGCCGCGGGCCTTGGCCCGGGTTTCGTCCAGTTCCTTGTCCGGGTCCGAATCGACCACGATGCCGGCTCCGGTGCGGAAGCTGACCTCGCTGCCGTCCACTTCGGCGGTGCGGATCAGGATGTTCAGGTCCAGGTCGCCATCGCGGTTCAGCCAGCCGAACGCACCGGTGTACGCGCCGCGCGGCACCTGCTCCAGCTCGCTGATGATCTGCATGCAGCGCACCTTCGGGCAGCCGGTGATGGTGCCGCCAGGGAAAGTGGCGGCGATCACTTCGCCTGGGGTCACGTCCGCGCGCAGGTGGCCGCTGACGTTGCTGACGATGTGGTGCACGTGGGCGTAGCTTTCCACGGTCATCAGCTCATCCACGACGACCGTGCCGGGCAAGCAGATGCGCCCGAGATCGTTGCGCTCCAGGTCGATCAGCATCACGTGCTCGGCGCGCTCCTTGGGATGGCCGACCAGCTCCTGGATGCGCGCGGCATCGTCGTCGCCCTCGAAGCGCGGACGGGTGCCGGCGATCGGGCGGGTCTGCGCGTGGCCGCCATGCACCGATACCAGCCGTTCCGGCGACGAGCTGACCACATGCCGGCCGTGCGCACTGAACAGGCCGGCAAACGGCGCCGGATTGGCCCGTCGCAGCTGCGCGTACAGCGCCTGCGGGCTGACCGGCGCTGCGAAGTGTGCGCTCCAGCGTCGCGACAGGTTCACCTGGAACACATCGCCGGCGCGAAGGTATTCGATCACCCGGCGCACGCCCTCGGTGAAGCGCTGTGGCTCGTCTTCGCTGACCGACTGCGGCGGCTGCCAGCCCTGCCCGGCCGGCGGCAGTTCACCCGCTACCAGCGCGACCAGCGAGTCCAGCAGCGCTTGCTCGCCCGCTTCGGCAATGAGGAAGCTGGCGTCGGCCTGGTGGTCATGCAGCACGGCGGCCGGGCAGCGCAGGGCAAGTGCGGTCGGCCGGCCGTCATCGCGCGCGCGCGCCGGCAGCACCGGTTCGACCTGGCTGGCCACTTCGTAATCGAGCATCAGCGCCCAGCCACCGCGGAACGGCAACGCGTGGCCGCCGTCGTGCGGCAACCGCTGTGCCTGCCATGCGCGGTCCAGCGCCTGCAGGAAGCTGCCGGGCTGCACCGCGCCGTGCTGGTCGCGCACCTGGCCATCGGCGTCCAGCTGCAGGGTGTCGCCCTGCGCGGCCAGCAGCAGGCTCCAGCGGCCCTGCGCGGTGCCCGATGCGGTGGACTCCATCAGCAGCGGGAAACGCGCAGGCTCGCGCTGCTGCAGGGCCAGCAGGTCGATCGGGTGCGGCAGCGAGTGGATCAGCGGGGCGTGGGTCATGGCAGCCAGTTCGGGAGACGGATACACGGAAGCCGCCTTGCGGCGGCCTCGTGGTTGGCCGAGCCGAGCATGGCTCGACCCTACAGGAGCGATCAGACGCGCTTGAAGATCAGCGTGCCGTTGGTGCCGCCGAAACCGAAGCCATTGGACATCACCACGTCGACCTTGGCCTGGCGTGCTTCGTTGGGCACGTAGTCCAGGTCGCAGCCTTCGCCCGGCTGCTGCAGGTTGATGGTCGGCGGAATCACGTTGTCGCGCATTGCCAGCACCGAGAAGATCGCTTCCACGCCGCCGGCAGCGCCGAGCAGGTGGCCGGTCATCGACTTGGTGGAGCTGACCATCATCTTGTAGGCGTGGTCGCCGAAGGCGGTCTTCATCGCCATGGTCTCGCCGAGGTCGCCCAGCGGGGTCGAGGTGCCATGTGCGTTGAGGTAGCCGACCTGGTCCGGGGTGACACCGGCGTCCTTCATGGCCATGGTCATGCAGCGCGCAGCGCCTTCGCCGTTCTCGCTCGGCGCGGTCATGTGGTACGCGTCGGAGCTGGCACCGAAACCGGCCAGTTCGCAGTAGATCTTCGCGCCACGTGCCTTGGCGTGCTCGTACTCCTCCAGGATGAGGATGCCGGCGCCGTCGCCGAGCACGAAGCCGTCACGGTCCTTGTCCCACGGGCGCGAGGCCTGTTCCGGAGCGTCGTTGCGGGTGCTCATCGCCTTCATCGCGCAGAAGCCGCCCAGCGCCGTCGGCGAGGAGCCGCGCTCTGCACCGCCGGCCACCATCACGTCSGCRTCGCCGTACTGGATCATGCGCATGGCGGTGCCGATGGAATGGTTGGAGGTGGCGCACGCCGAGACCGCCGAGAACGACGGGCCCTTCAGGCCACTGATGATGCTCAGCTGGCCCGGCAGCATGTTGATGATGGTCTTGGGCACGTAGAAGGGAGAGATCTTCTTCCCCTCGTGGAACTCGATGGTCTGCTCTTCGATGCCGAGCAGGCCGCCGATGCCGGCGCCAACGATGGCGCCAATGCGGTCGGCGTTGGCGTCGGTGATCTCCAGGCCCGAATCATGCAGGGCCATGAAGGCGGCACCGAGGCCGTAATGGATGAACGGGTCCATCTTCTTGGCATCCTTGCCGCTGACCCGGTACTTGCCGAACAGTTCATTGTCGGCGGTGATGTCAAAGCCTTTGACCTCACCTGCGATCTTGGTGGTGAACCGTTCCAGGTAGGCATCAGAAACGTTGGTCAGCGGACCGATGCCCGAACGACCGTGGGTGATGCCTTCCCAGCTGCTGGCCAGATCATTGCCCAACGGCGAGACCATACCCAGGCCGGTTACGACGACGCGACGCTTCATTGCTGATTCTCCTGACCCGAACGTTCTTTGCGGGTAACGCGGTTTACTTCGGTGTGGTACGCAAACACACGGGGCCGCAAACAGCGGCCCCATGGGGTGTCGTGCGCGGCGAGCTCAACGCCCGCACGCGCACTGACGTCCTGCATCAGGCCTTGACGTGGGCCGTGATGTAGGTGATCGCAGCCTGCACGGTGCTGATCTTCTCGGCTTCTTCGTCCGGGATCTCGCACTCGAATTCTTCTTCCAGCGCCATCACCAGCTCGACGGTGTCCAGCGAGTCAGCACCCAGGTCATCGACGAACGATGCGCTGTTGGTGACTTCTTCTTCCTTGACGCCAAGCTGTTCGATGACGATTTTCTTGACGCGTTCTTCGATGGTGCTCATGGGATATCGCTCCAGATGGAGTAGTGGTTCAAAAGTGGTCGCCATCAAAGGCGATGGCCGTGGGATAGTGTAGTGGAAACCGGCGTGACCTTGCATTGCAGCAAAAATCCTCGCAGATCAACCACTTGCGGCGCGATCCCTGCGCCCCTTGCTTACGGCATGTACATGCCGCCGTTCACATGGAGAGTTTCGCCGGTGATGTAGCCGGCAGCCGGGCTGGCCAGGAAGGCCACCGCATGGGCGATGTCCTCCGGCGAACCCAGGCGTTCGAGGGCGATGTCGCCGATCAGCGCGGTACGCGCTTCTTCCGGCAGCGCCTTGGTCATGTCGGTGTCGATGAACCCCGGCGCGACCACATTGACGGTGACGCCGCGCGAGCCGATTTCCTTGGCCAGCGACTTGGAGAAACCGATGATGCCGGCCTTGGCGGCGGCATAGTTGGCCTGGCCGGCATTGCCGGTCACACCCACCACCGAGGCGATGTTGATGATGCGGCCCTTGCGCGCCTTCATCATGCCGCGCATGACGGCCTTGCTGGTGCGGAACACGCTGGTCAGGTTGGTGTCGATGATCGACGCCCAATCGTCTTCCTTCATGCGCATCAGCAGGTTGTCGCGGGTGATGCCGGCGTTGTTGACCAGGATCGAGATCGGGCCGAATTCCTTGGCGATACCGTCAAGCACGGCATCGAGCGCGGCAGCGTCGGTGACGTTCAGCGCGCGGCCATGACCACCGTGGGCGGCCAAGCGTTCGCCGATTGCGGCGGCGCCGGAATCGGTGGTCGCGGTGCCGATGACGGTGGCGCCCTGGGCGGCCAGCAGATCGGCGATGGCGGCACCAATGCCGCGGCTGGCACCGGTGACCAGTGCGATTTCACCCTGCAGGGGCTTGCTCATGATGTTTTCCTCAGGCTGGGGCGGCCGCCGCACCCGTGCCGCTTGCAGCGGCCACCGGCACGGTCGGCAGGAACAGGGGCAATCAGGCCGACCACGTCTCGCGGGCGGTTTCGAAGTCGCCCGGGGTGGCCAGGGAACGGCCATCGATGGCCTTGTCGATGCGCTTGACCAGACCGGTCAGCACCTTGCCCGGGCCGCATTCGGCGATCCGGGTGACGCCACGGGCGGCCAGCGCCTGCACGCAGCCGGTCCACTGCACGGGCTGGTACAACTGCTGCACCAGCGCGGCGCGGATCGCGTCCACACCGTCGTGCACCTTGGCGTCGACGTTCTGCACCACCGGCAGCTGCGGCAGCTGCCAGGACAGGCCAGCCATCACTTCGGCCAGACGGTTGGCGGCTTCGCGCATCAGCGGGGTATGCGAGGGCACGCTGACGGCCAGCTTGACCGCCTTGCGCACGCCCTTCTCGGCCAGCAGCGCCAGCGCGCGGTCGACCGCGGCAGCGTCGCCGCCGATCACGATCTGGCCCGGCGAGTTGAAGTTGGCCGGAACGACCACCTGGCTGCCGGCAGCTTCTGCGCAGACGTCCAGCACCAGCTGGTCTTCGGCACCGAGCACGGCGGCCATCGCGCCGACACCTGCGGGAGCGGCGTCCTGCATCAGCTGGCCGCGCAGGCGCACCAGGTGCGCACCGTCGTGCAGGCTGAGGGCGCCAGCGGCGACCAGGGCGGTGTACTCACCCAGGCTGTGGCCAGCCAGAACCGACGGACGCGGACCGCCCACGGCATTCCAGGCGCGCCACGCGCCGATGCTGGCGGCCAGCAGGGCCGGCTGGGTGTATTCGGTACGGTTGAGCATTTCCTCCGGGCCGCCCTGGGACAACGCCCACAGGTCGACGCCGGCACCATCGGATGCCTCGGTGAAGGCCTCACGCACCTGCGGGTGCAGTTCGGCCAGCTCGGCCAGCATGCCCACAGACTGCGAGCCCTGACCGGGGAAGACAAAAGCGAGGGTGGATACGGTCACGCGGTCATCCGCTTGTTGCAATCGAAGCGGGCCATGATAAGGGGGAACATGCCGTGTCGTCTGTACGTGCGCGTATGCACGCGTATGGAGGCGGCCTGCCGGATCGGCCAGCGGGTGATGCCGGCCAGCGGCCGGCACTACCTGACGCTGCGAGCTGCCCCGCTGTCAGCAGAGCAGCTGCAGGATGTCCAGCTCGCCGTCGGCAAACCAGTCCATGCACAGGCCGACCACCATCAGCAGGCCCAGCGTGGTGGCACCGTGGGTGATGAAGATGGAGTGGGCCAGCGCGCGCGCCGACCGCCCCAGCTTCATGCACACCCGCGCCAGGCGCTGCAGACGGCCACTGACGGCGTGCACGTGCGCACGCACCGGTGCCTGCACGCCGTTCATCGCCTCGGCCATCATCGCCTGCAGGGTTTCAGGGCGGTCGGCGTAGTACTTGGCCACGCCGTAGCCGAACATCAGCCAGTCACGCGCCTGCGCCTCGGCCAGGTCCATGACTTCCAGCGGATCTTCTTCAAAGTCGATGAAACCGACGTTCTGGCCATCCCAGGTGAGGTTGCGCGGCAGCGGCTGGCCAAAATAGGCGCCACGACCGTGCGCTTCGGCAATGGCCTGCATCGCCGCAGCCACAAGGCGATCGCGGCCGGCGTCATCGGCTTCACGCAGGCAGGTATTGAACGAGCTGCCGTTGTCGCCGATCACCAGCGCGGCATGGCCACTGCCGATCACCGGGGGCACGTTCACTCCCTGCGCCTGCAATTCAGACAGACGGCGGGCCTCGGTTTCGCGCGCGGCGTCGCCACCGCGGTGCGGCGGCGGGCGCAGGGCATCGAGATGGAACCGGCGGGCAACAAAATTGAGCAGGCCCAGGGCCACTGCTCGGCTTCCTTCGCCGTACTGCTTCAGCCAGGCGCGCTGCCCTTCGATGACGATGGGCTCAACCATGACAGTCTCCTTTAACGCATTACGGCCCCAGAGGGGCCGTAACGACGGTTTCACGTTGTCGTAACTGGCACTATCAATAGCGCAGCAGTGCCGAACCCCACGTGAAGCCACCGCCGAACGCTTCCAGCAGCAACAGCTGACCGCRCTCGACCCTGCCGGAACGAACGGCAGCATCCAGCGCCAGCGGCACCGAGGCGGACGAGGTATTGCCATGCTTGTCGACGGTGACCACGACCTGGTCCATCGACATGTCCAGCCGCTTGGCGGTGGCTTCGATGATGCGCAGGTTGGCCTGGTGCGGGATCAGCCAGTCCAGGTCGGACTTGGTCAGCCCATTGGCATCCAGGGTTTCGTCCACGACCGAGTCCAGCGCCTTGACGGCGTACTTGAACACGTCGTTGCCCTTCATGTTGATGGTGCCGCCACCATTGTTGCCTTCACCGAAACCGACCGAGACGCCGACCGGATTCCACAGCAGCTCTTTCTTGCTGCCATCCGAATGCAGGTGGGTACTGAGGATCCCGGTTTCTTCGTCGGCCTTGAGCACGACGGCGCCCGCGCCATCACCGAACAGTACGCAGGTGGTGCGGTCTTCCCAGTCGACGATGCGGGTCAGGGTTTCCGCACCGATCACCAGCACATGGCGGGCATCACCGGAGCGTATGAATTTGTCAGCCACGCTGAGCGCGAACACGAAGCCCGAACAGGCTGCGTTGACGTCGAAAGCAGGGCAGCCGCTCACACCGAGCTTGGCCTGGATCAGGCACGCGGTGGAGGGAAAGATCAGATCAGGAGTGGTCGTGCCGACCACGATCATGTCGAGCTGCGAAGCGTCGATACCCGCTGCTTCGATCGCACGCAGCGCGGCCTGGTAGCCGAGATCGCTGGTGGTTTCGCCTTCGGCAGCGATGTGCCGTTCACGGATACCGGTGCGCGTCTGGATCCACTCGTCCGAGGTCTCGACCATTTTTTCCAGGTCGGCGTTGGTCAGGACTTTTTCCGGCAAATAGCTACCGGTGCCCGCGATCCTCGAGTAGATCCGCTTGCTCATCATGTTTCCTGTTGCACGAGCCGCCGTTCACCGGCGTGCCCGGGAAAGAAGGCGAAGGCCGCTGCCCAGCGGGCAGCGACCTTCCGGCACATCAGTCTTCCTGGACAGCGGAAGACTTGGTCTGGATGACCTTCTTGCCGCGGTAGAAACCGTCAGCAGTGATGTGGTGACGCAGATGCACTTCGCCGGTGGTCGGGTCGGTCGACAGCTGCTTGGCGCTCAGGGCGTCATGCGAACGACGCTGGCCACGACGGGACGGGGTAACACGGGATTTCTGGACAGCCATGGGATTGCTCCAAACTCGGTTCGTTTTGCTTCGTCGTTTCGTCGCACAGGACGCCAGCGTCCAGCACACTTTTCGCTTTCGCCGCAGCCGCCGACGACAACCGGCTGCTATTGTTTCTTCAATGCCGCCAACGCCGCGAACGGGTTGGCCTTTTCAATTTCTTCTTCGGTCGGTGCCCAGTCCTTGTCGACTGCCTCACCGTACGGCGACAGGGGTACCACCGGCACCGCCAGCACCAGTTCGTCCTCGACCAGGTCCAACGGACGCAGCTGGCCGTCTTCCGGCACCAGCAACGGCTCGTATTCCTCCGGCAAAGACGATTCCTCGTCTTCCTCGCGGATCAGGCCAAGCCTCTGGGTCATCTTCACCGGCAGCAGGAAACGCTGCATGCTGCGCTGACAGGTCAGCGGCAGCGCGGTATCGATGCTGAGTTCCACATAGGATACCCGCAAGATCTCGTCGCGACCGAATTCGAGCGAGTAATTACACTCGCCTTCGGTATCTGCGACAAGCCCCTGCAGGCGAGTCAATTCAGCCAGGGACACCTGACCGTCGAAGCGCCTTCGCGCTACGACCATCCGCCAGGCATCCAGCGTTTCGGGTACGTTCGCGGACATAAGCCGCCGAATATTAAGGATCGGCAGGTCGCGTGTCAAATGGCTGCCATGGAAGGCTTGCTGTGRCTGGCTGTGCCGAGCCAGACTGCCGCGCCCTGCTCCTGGAAATTCCCGCATGCCCGCCCTGGTCCTGGCCTCCACCTCCCGCTACCGCCGCGACCTGCTGGAACGGCTGGGCCTGCCCTTCGACTGCGCACGCCCGGAGGTGGATGAGACCCCGCAAGCCAACGAGGCCCCGCTGGCGCTGGCGTCGCGCCTGGCCAGCGCCAAGGCGGCCGCAGTGGCCGCCCGCCATCCCGGCCGCTGGGTGATCGGCTCGGACCAGGTGGCGGACCTGAACGGTCAGCCGCTGGGCAAACCGGGCACGGTCGAGGCGGCCTGCGCGCAGCTGGCGGCGATGTCCGGGCAGACGGTGAGATTTCATACCGCCATCAGTCTCACCCGAGACGGAGAATATTTTTCGGCGATCGATTTGACCCAGGTGCGCTTCCGCGCGCTGCAGGCGCCGGAGATCGCCCGCTACGTGGCCATCGAACAGCCGCTGGACTGCGCCGGCAGCTTCAAGTGCGAAGGCCTGGGCATCAGCCTGTTCGAGGCCATCGACAATCGCGACCCCACTGCCCTGATCGGGCTGCCGCTGATCGCGCTGTGCGGATTGCTGCGCAAGGCCGGATTCTGCGTGCCGTAACCCTGCCCGCCCGAAGGTGGAGCCAGACCCGCGTCGAGCCGAATGCAGGCCCGTCACGGGAGGCACGACGCCTCAGCGCTTTTCCACCACGAACGGCTGCTCCTGCCACTGCTCCACGCTGCCATCGCGACCATGCAGGCGCAGCCCCAGCCAGTGTTTTCCCGGTGACAACGTACCCGTATCGAACGTTGCGTCGAAGCCGACAGCCGGATGCTGCGGATCGGTGCTGTCCGGCCATGTGTGGCGGATATCGAACACGCGTCCATAGGTGGCATCGCCGATCGAACGACCATCCACCAACACTTCAACCCGCGACAGGCCGACACCTTCCTTGAACGCCCAGCCCTTGATCGCCAGCGTGCCGCTCACCACGTCGCCATTGGAAGGGGCGTCCAGCCAGGCCAGTGCGGGCGCTACGCATGGCCCCTGCGCATGCTGCACCGGCAGGCGGAACAGCAGGAAGCGCTGGAATCCGTGGTCGTTGCTGACCACACGCGGTGGCGGCAGCGGCCCGACCTGTTCGCAGATGGCGTGATAGCGGGTGAGCAGATCGCGGAAACGCTGATCGCTGGGCGACAGCACCAGCAGCATCGGCACGTCGCGCTCGCCCTCATGTACCAGGTTCCATTGCGCCAACTGCGCGGTACGGCCGTGCTTGTCGTTGAGCGGATGCGGCAGCACTTCGATGTCGCCGCGGCCCAGCTGGAAGCCCAGTTCGGCGCCCACCTTGAAGTTGCCAGCCAGCACGCGGCTGCCTTCCGGCATCTGCTGCAGCTCTTCGCTTACCGCAGCGGCCAGCGGCTGCCAGCCGGCGAAGTTGCGCGGGTAGTACTTGTCGCCGGCCAACTGCTCGCGCAGCGATGACGAGGACGCCATCAGGTAATAGCCGAAGGCCAGTACCATGCCCAGCCCGGCCAGCCACCAGCCTGTACGCCGCAACCAGCGCGGCCAGCCGTTGAGTATCACCGGCACTGCCACCAGCAGGGCCAGATAGCCCGGCAGCGGCCAATGGAAGCTGATGCGCTCGACGTCGGTGAAAAAACCCAGTGCGAAGATGCCCAGCGTCGATACGCCGCCGACCAGGCCGAAATACCGCCACTGCACGCGCGCACCGCCGCCGCTGCGGGTGCCAGCCAGCGCCACTTTCCACATCGCGATGCACAGGATGGGCGTCACCAGCATCGGCTGGATCACCAGGAACCACAGGCCGCGCCACTCGAACGCCCACGGATGGCGCTCGACCACTTGGAACTTCAGACCGGCATCGTGATTGTCGGCATTCCAGGCCAGCAGCGGCAGCCATGCCAGTACGCCGATGGCCAGGGCCACCCACACGCGTGGATCGGTCAGCATGCGCCGGCCCTGCGGCAGCGCCAACAGGGCAACGAAGCCGACGCCGATCACGCCGATGAAACGATAGTGGCTGAGCGCGCCGATCAGCAGGCCCAGCGCCAGCTTTACCGCCGAGGAGGCGTCGACGTTGCGCAGCAGGCGTGCGCCGGCGTCCAGGCACAGCACCGCCGCCAGCGCCATCGGCACATCGGGTACGGCCAGCAGGCCCAGCGTGGCCGACAACGGCATCAGCAGCGTCAAGCTGCCGGCCTGCCAACCTGCAACATTGCCGAACCAGCGCGCCGCAATGCGCGATACCAGCAGCGGCAGCACTGCGCCGATGGCCAGGAACGGCAGGCGCAGCGCAAGCACGTGCTGGCCCCCAAGTTCCACACCCAGGCGGGTCAACCAGGCCGTCAGCCCCGGCAGATCCGAATAGGCCGCAGCCAGATGCTGGCCTTCCTGCCAGTAGAACGCCTCATCGACGAACAACGGCAGGCGTGCGGCCACGACCAGCTTGGCCGCTGTGACGAGCGTCCATAACCAGAGAAAAATCGTACGTGCGCGTTGTTCGCCCTGCATTGCTCTATGGATAGAATCGACCGGTTACCGAACTTGAGACGACCATGACAGCTTCGTCCCCCATTCCCAGCATGCTAACCGATCAACTGCGTCAGTCCCTGCGCAATGCGCAGGACCAGGTCAATGCGCTGGTGCTGGGCAAGGTGCACGAGGTGCGGTTGGCCTTCGTGGCCCTGCTCTCTGGCGGCCATCTGCTGATCGAAGACCTGCCCGGCCTCGGCAAGACCACGCTGGCCCATGCCTTGGCCAGCAGCCTGGGCCTGAGCTTCCAGCGCGTGCAGTTCACCTCCGACCTGCTGCCGGCCGACGTACTCGGCGTATCGGTGTACGACGCCGGCAGCCGCCAGTTCCAGTTCCATCCCGGGCCGGTGTTCACCCACGTGCTGCTGGCCGACGAGATCAACCGGGCGCCGCCGCGCACGCAGAGCGCCCTGCTGGAAGCAATGGCCGAGCAGCAGGTCACCCTCGACGGTCAGACGCATGCCCTGCCCGATCCGTTCTTCGTGATCGCCACGCAGAACCCGGTGGATCTGTCAGGCACCTTCCCGCTGCCCGATTCGCAACTGGACCGTTTCCTGCTGCGGCTGGCGATGGGCTACCCCAGCCCACAAGCGGAACGTGAGCTGCTGCGTGGCAGTGATCGTCGCGACCTGATCGCCCGCGCGCTACCCCAGCTGGACGACAACCAGGTACGCGCACTGCGCGAGGCCGTCGGCCAGGTGCATGTCAGCGACGCGCTGGTGGACTACGTGCAGGCATTGTTGACCCGCAGCCGCCAGCACGCCGGCGTGCGCGTGGGACTATCGCCGCGCGCCGGTCTGGCCCTGCTGCGCGCAGCCAAGGCACATGCGCTGCTGCTCGGCCGTGGCCACGTAGTGCCCGAAGACGTGCAGACGCTGTTCGTAGCGGTGGCCGGCCATCGCCTGGTGGGCGAAGCCGAGTCGAGCTCGGGGCCGGCGCTGGCACGCGCGATCCTGCAGACTGTCGCGGTCGATTGAAGATGGCATCGCATGCCCGGCGACTGTTGCAGCTGGCACGCCCGCGCACGCCGGAGTCGTTGCCGCAACGGCTCGACCGCCGGCGCATCTACGTGCTGCCCACCCGCTTCGGCCTGTTTGTGGCCTGCCTGCTGGTCGCGATGTTGCTGGGTGCGCTGAACTACAACAACAACCCTGCGCTGTTGCTGGCGCTGCTGCTGGCCGCGGCAGCAATTGCCAGCGCCATCGCCGCGCACCTGCAGTTGTCGGGTGTGCAGATCGACGCGATTTCCGCCGAACCGGTGCCAGCCGGGCAACCGCTGCGCCTGCGCGTGGACCTGTCGCTGCGCGACCCACGAGCGCGCCACGGCCTGCACCTGCAACTGGGCGACAGCGAAGCCTGGCTCGACCTGCCCGCACACGGTCGTGGTGAAGCCGAGCTGGAAGTGCCCAGCCAACGCCGCGGCTGGCTGGACCTGCCGCGTATCCGCCTGTCCACCACACAACCGCTGGGCCTGGTGAGGGCGTGGTCATGGGTGTGGCCGGAAGAACCCCTGCTGGTCTACCCGCTGGCAGAAGCGAAGGCGCCACCGTTGCCGCAGCAGGGCAGCGATCCACTGCACACCCGCGCCCACGCCAACGGCGAGGAACTGCATCAGCTGCGCCCGTATCGCGCTGGAGATCCACCGCGCAGCATTGCCTGGAAACACTCCGCACGCCGCGACGCGCTGCTGGTACGCGAATACGAGAAGCCGATAGGCATCGAAGTGGTTCTGGACTGGCGCGCGCTGGCACCCTTGGGCCAGGAGGCCCGCATCGCGCGGCTGGCACGCTGGGTGGATAGCGCCGAACGCGAAGGCCGTCGCTACACACTGCTGCTGCCGATGCACCCGCCGATCGGCCCTGGCCAGGGCGCCAGCCACCACCACCTGTGCCTGCGTGCGCTGGCGTTGCTTCCCCATGACTGAATCTGCCCTGCTGCTGGACCGCAACACCCGCACGTGGACGCTGGCCAGCGCCGCACTGGCCCTGTTGCCGCTGCTGCTGCAGCTGCCCACCACGCTGGCCGGGTTGATCGCCGTGGCAGCAGTGATCACTGCAGCACTGTCGCAGCGCGGCATGCTGCCGATGCCGGTGCGCGTACTGCTGGTGCTGGGCATGCTGGCCGCCATCGCCTGGCAGATGGGGGCGGTACGGCCAGGCCGGGATACCGGCTGTGCACTGCTGGCGGCGATGCTGGCGATCAAGTCCAGCGAGCTGCGTACCCTGCGCGATGCGCGCAGCCTGCTCGGCTTTGCCCTGTTCTCACCGTTCGCGGCCTTCCTGCTCGACCAGGGGCCGCTGACCACCGTACTGGCCATGCTGGCCGGTACCAGTGCCCTGATTGCCCTGCAGCGGCTGGCGCAGGGTGAAGGCCGCAGTGCGCCACCGCCGCTGTCTGCGCAACTTCGCGGCGTCGGTCGCCTGCTGCTGATCGGCCTGCCGCTGGCGCTGGCCTGCTTCTGGCTGTTCCCACGATTGGCCACGCCGCTGTGGGGCATTCCCGAACGCGCCGTCGGCACGCCCGGGCTGTCGGACACGATGGAGCCGGACAAGTGGCTGGACCTGATGGCCGACGACACCCCGGCCCTGCGGGCGCAGTTCTTCGGCGCGGCTCCAGAGCCGGCGCAGCGCTACTGGCGCGGGCCGGTACTGACCCAGTTCGACGGGCATGTCTGGCGACGCGACCGCCGTACCGAACGTTTGCCACCTGCCGTCGTCGAGCACGGCACGGAGGGCTGGGACTACCAGATCGATTACGAACCCACCGACCGCCGCCAGCTGGTCGCGCTGGACCTGCCCACCACCGCACCGGAAGGCAGCCGCCTTGATGCAGCGCTGAGCCTGAGCAGCGACCGCCCGTTGTCCGCGCTGAGCAGGTGGCGTCTGCATTCGGCCCCGCCGCAACGCTTTGATGCCACGCTGTTGCCGTATCAGCGCAGCGCAGCGCTGCAGTTGCCGGAAGGCTTCAACCCCCGCACGGCAACCCTCGCCCGACAGTGGCGACAGGACGCCGGAAGCGATGATGCCGCCGTGGTCCGTCGCGCCCTGGCATGGATCACCGCGGATTTTTCGTACACGCTGGAAACACCGGCCGCCGGGCGCGATCCGGTCGATGCGTTCCTGTTCGACTACAAGGCCGGCTACTGCCAGCATTTCAGCTCGGCCTTCGTTGTGCTGATGCGCAATGCAGGAATTCCGGCGCGGGTGGTCACCGGTTTCGCCGGCGGCACCCACAACCGGATCGGCGACTRCTGGGTACTGCGGCGGATGGACGCCCATGCCTGGGCTGAGGTGTGGCTGCCCCAACGCGGCTGGGTGCGCGTCGACCCGACAGCGGCAGTAGCACCCGAGCGCATCCTGGACACGCTTGACGACCGTCTGCAGGCCGGTGCCGATACCGGACTGCAGCAGCGCTGGGTGCAGCTGGGCCAGGTCGGCGACTGGATGCGAAGGGGCTGGAACGAACTGGTGCTGTCCTTTGACGCGCGCCGCCAGCAGCAGTTGCTGCAACCGTTCGGGCTGGACGACCTCGGCCCCGGACAGCTGCTGGCCGGCTTCGTGATGGCCGCGTTGCTGGCACTGGCGTGGATGGCGTGGCTGCTGGCTCGTGGCGAACGCGAGCGTGACCCGCTGCTGCGCGCCTGGCATCGGCTGGGGCAGCGCTATGCGCGGCTGGGGCTGGGCCGCGAACCGCACGAACCCGCCCTGCACTGGGCCCGCCGGGTCCACGCACAGCGCCCCGACCCGGCCCTCATCACACTCAGCCAGCGTTTCGCTGATGCACGCTACGCTGGCACTTGTACCGAGCTCGCCCCATTATTGCGGGACCTGCGCAGGCATCGCCCGACTTCCGGAGCCTCCCCATGAATACCAAGTTCCTCCTCACCGCCGTGGCCGCCCTGGCCCTGTCGGCCTGCGCCACGGCCCCCAAGCCGCTGCAGGGACAGTTCAGCCTGGTTTCCCCGCGCGACTCGGTTGCCACCCAGCAGGTCGGCACGCCGGTGCGCTGGGGTGGCCGGATCATCGAAACCAAGCCCGGACAGGGTGAGACCTGTTTCCAGATCATCTCGCGCCCGCTCAACGGTAGCGGCCGTCCGAACACGACCTCTTCCGATGCCAGCGACGGCCGCTTCATCGCCTGTCGTTCCGGCTTCTACGATCCGGCCGTGTTCGAAGCCGGCCGCGACGTGACCTTCATCGGCAAGATCGATGGCTACGCCAATACCCGTATCGGCGATTACGACTATCGCCTGCCGAAGCTGTCTGCCGACGTGATCTACCTGTGGCCGGAGCAGCGCCAGGTCGATGTGGTGCCCTACCCCTACGGACCGTGGGGCCCGGGCCCGTATGGCCCGTACTGGGGCGGTTACCGCGGCTGGGGCTGGTGGTAGTCCAGGCCCGGTACGCATGATGCACAAGGCCGCCCATCGGGCGGCCTTTTTTCATCCACGCCATGCGTGGATGGCTGCCTCAACGCCCTGGCGTACCGAAGTGACCCAGCGGCGCGCCAGCCAGCAGATGCATGTGGATATGGAACACGGTCTGCCCGGCGTCTTCGCGGCAGTTCATCACGATGCGGTAGCCGTCCTGCGCGAAGCCTTCCCGACGCGCGTACTCGGCGGCGGCCAGGGCCAGCTTGCCGATCAGGTGCGCCTGCGATGGCTGCAGGTCATCCAGGGTCGGGATGATCTCGTTCTTCGGAATGAACAGCACGTGCACCGGCGCCTGTGGTGCGATGTCCTTGAAGGCCAGCACGTCTTCGTCTTCATAGACGATGGTGGCCGGGATCTCGCGACGGATGATCTTGCTGAAGAGGGTTTCGCTGCTCATGGTCGGCCTCGGCGGGGTGTTTTCCGCATTGTAGGCCGGTAACGCCGGGGCATGCCCGGCATCGACTCAATCGCGCACTTCGCTGCGGGTGCCGAACGCATGCGACAGCGTGCCGCGATCGACGTACTCCAGCTCACCGCCGAGGGGCAGGCCCTGCGCCAGTCGACTCGGCCGCACCTGGCGGGCACGCGCCAGCTGCGCGAGATAGTGCGCGGTAGCTTCGCCTTCGACGGTGGCGCTGGTGGCAATGATCAGTTCCTGCACTTCCGCTTCGGCCAGGCGCTGTTCCAGCTGTTCCAGACCCAGCTCGCGCGGGCCGATGCCATCCAGCGGCGACAGGCGCCCCTGCAGCACGAAGTAAACGCCGCGATAGCCGGTGGCGTTCTCGATCGCCAGGCGGTCAGCCGGCGATTCCACCACGCACAGCTGGCTGCGCTCACGGCTGCCATTGGCGCAGGTCGGGCACAGCTCGGTTTCGCTGAAGTCTCGGCACTGCGCACAGTGACCGATGCGTTCAACCGCCTGCGCCAGCGTCTCGGCAAGGCGTTTGCCACCTTCGCGCTCGCGTTCGAGCAGGTGGTAGGCCATGCGCTGTGCCGTCTTCTGGCCTACGCCAGGCAACACCCGCAATGCATCGATCAGTTGTTCAAGCAGGGGTGCGGACACGGCGGCGTGTTCTGTAGAGCCGAGCGTGCTCGACTGGAAATTGCGGGCAATCGAGCACGCTCGACGCTACACAGTGCATGGCACCCGGCAGTGCGGGTGCCACGCAGGGCATCAGAACGGCATCTTCATGCCCGGCGGCAGCTGCATGCCGGCGGTGGCCGAACCCATCTTCGACTTCGACTCGGCGTCGATCTTGTTGGACGCATCGTTGAAGGCGGCGGCGATCAGGTCTTCCAGCATTTCCGGATCGCTGGCCAGCGACGGATCGATGCGTACCTTGCGGCACTCCTTGGCGCCGGTCAGGGTGACGCTGACCATGCCGCCACCGGCGCTGCCGGTCACTTCGATCTTGGCGATTTCTTCCTGGGCCTTCTGCAGGTTTTCCTGCATCTTCTGGGCCTGCTGCATCAGTTGGGCGATATTGCCGCGCATGTCGTCTTACTCGTCAAAAGAACGGATGGAATCGGAAACAACCCGGGCGCCGTGCTGCTGGATCAGCAGCTGGACTTCCGGATCGTCCATGAAAATGGCCTCGGCAGCCTGCTGCCGCTCGCCACGCTGGCGGTCTGCGCGCTGGTGCAGGGTCTCGGCCGGGACCTGCTCGGTTTCCACGGTTTCGACCACGATCTTCAGCGCGTGGCCAAGGGACTTTTCCAGCACCTCGCCCAGCGCTGCCAGCGCGCGTTCGGAGCGCAGGTATTCAAATCCGGGCGAAAGGCCCAGTTTCAAGACCCCATGCTGGCAGCTGATGAAGGCCGCATTGGCAGCCAGCTGTCGCGAGGGACCGCTCAGGCCACTGTTGGCGATCAGGTCGAGCCAGTCTTCGGCACAGGCCAGGTCACTGACGCTGCCTGCCGGCGGGGCTTTTTCCTTTGCCGCAACCGGTGCCGGGGCGATGTCGATACCCTCGGCAYGGAATGGACGCTCCGGCGCGGCAACAGCCTCTGCAACCGGCTGTGAAGCCGGCGGCGGCGGCTCGTGCCACGGCGCGACCATGGCCGCGTCGGGCGTTGCCATCTCGGCCGCCAGCACTTCATCGCGCGCGCCAGCCGCGTCGGTTGCCCACGGCGRCAGGTCGTCTGCCTCAGCAGGTGCCTTGGCCGTGGCCGCCTCGGGAGCCAACTGTGCCTTCATCGGCAGCGGTGACCCGGGTTCCTCGATCGGAGCCGGTTCAGGTTCAGGGGTCGGATCTGGTTCCGGGGTCGGCTCGGGCTCCGGCTCGGGTTCGCGCTGTGGCGCCGGGTTCGGCGTCTGCGCGGTTGCCTCCGCCAGCACGGGTACCGTAATTGCCTGCGTGACCGCTGCGGCTTCTGGCGCCGCAGCAGCGGCCGGTGCAGCTCCTTCGTGGCTGCCAGCAAGGCCGCCCCCGGTCTGGCCCGTACCGGTCGGTGCGCTGCCACCCGAGGATTCCGGTGTACGCGGCACCGACGGCACGGCAGCCGCAGGGCGGAACGCCAACATGCGCAGCACGGCCATTTCAAAGCCGGCGCGCGGGCTGGGCGCCAATGGCAGATCGCGACGACCATTCAGGGCCATCTGATACCAGAGCTGGACCACCTCCGGGCGCAGGCGTTCAGCAAACACGCTGGCATCCAGTCCCTCGGCAGCGGCGGACGCGCCCGGCACCAGTTGCTGCACCTGGATGCGGTGCAGGCCCTCGGCCAGCGCATCGAGCACCCCGCTCCAGTCCGGCGAGAACTCGGCCAGCGCCGCCACCACCTGCAGCAGGCGCGGGCCATCGCCCTCGGCCAGGGCATCGAGCATGGCCGCCACCTGGGTGCGGTCGACCGTGCCCAGCATGGTGCGCACCACGTCCTCACGCAGCGCACCGCCGGCATAGGCAATGGCCTGGTCGAGCAGCGACAGGCCGTCACGCAGGCTGCCGTCGGCGGCCTTGGCCAACTGCACGATGGCGGTCGGGTCCGACTCGATCTCCTCGGCGGTGAGGATGCGGGTCATCTGCCCCTGGATCTGGTCTTCATCCAGGCGCTTGAGGTTGAACTGCAGGCAGCGGCTGAGCACGGTGACCGGCAGCTTCTGCGGGTCGGTGGTGGCCAGCAGGAACTTCACATGCTCCGGCGGCTCTTCCAGCGTCTTCAGCAGCGCATTGAACGCAGCCTTGGACAGCATGTGCACTTCGTCGATCAGGTACACCTTGTACTTGCCACGCGAGGGCATGTACTGGGCGTTCTCGATCACCTCGCGCACATCGTCCACGCCGGTGTTGGACGCGGCATCGATTTCCAGCAGGTCGATGTAGCGACCGGCGTCGATGTCCAGGCAGGCCGCACACTGGCCGCAGGGATCGGCACTGGTGCCCTGTTCGCAGTTCAGCGACTTGGCGAAGATGCGCGCGATCGTGGTCTTGCCCACGCCGCGGGTACCGGTGAACAGGAACGCGTGGTGGACCCGGCCGCTGTCCAGCGCATTGCTGAGCGCACGGACCACGTGTTCCTGGCCCACCAGCTCGGCAAAACGCTTCGGACGCCACTTGCGGGCAAGGACGAGATAGG
>NZ_JBFRFE010000013.1:0-18570 GCF_052114665.1 Stenotrophomonas sp. 2YAF22
GTTGCCCCGGTATGTGTGTGCCGGGGCTTTTTTTATCTAAAGTTCCCTGCGATGGTAATGCCCTGTTAGAAACGCATGAATGCGCCAGGCGTCGAGAAGTTGCAGACCCACCCACCGGAAAGAAAAGGATCTCAGTAATGAAGGTGAATTGGATCGCTATCGCATTTCTCCTAGGAACACCAGCGGCACACGCTACCACCGTCGCAGATGGCACGTTCGCCATGATGTCCGGAGGATCCTGTGATGACCTTGCCCCAGACTGCTACCTCGACAATCCTGCGATGGCAGAAAAAGTAGTCGATCAGCTCGCCGAAATGGGTGTCACGCGCTTTCTCGTGCCGTCGGCAACCTTAAGCCAGTTGCGCACCATTGCTACCCCGATCAGTGCACGAGGGCTTGAGTTCTATACGTATGAGCGTTGGACGTTCGAGTCTGCAACCCAGGCCGGAAAATTCAACTGCCAGAAGTTCATCCAAGAGCGGGTTGACCCGGTTTTAGTCAAGCTCAGAGCAGAGTTTGGCAAGAGCTTCGTGGGCCTTCATTTTAAAGACGAGCCGCCAGAAGCAGACATTTCCCCGCTCGCAGACATGAACCGGTGCGTCAAAGCCGACCCTCGTCTCACCGGCATGAAGGTGTTCATCAATCTGTTCCCACTGCACGCCAACGCTGGCAGCTATGCAGGCTCTGAACATGCCGGCGCCATGCAGCCCACGGACTATGGATTAGATTGCACAGCAGGAAACATCCAGCATCCAGACAGGACCGCGCAGATGGTGGCTCACTACTCCACGTTCGCGCGCCGAATATCTGACGAAGTTCGTCCAGACTACCTTTCCTTTGACATCTACCCCTTCACTCCTTCATTCAGGAAGTGTCCGGCAGCGAGGGATCTCCTCTTGTCCGAGAACATGTCGATCATCTCGAATCTCGCCAGGTCCAGGGGGCAAACGCCTATTGCTTACCTTCAGAATGTGCAGTCCGCACATCCGTCACTGGCCCAAGACCCTTTCGAGTACGCCAACTTTCATGACCTGCGCTGGTTCGCCGGCTGGTCTTTCGCATTCGGCGTCACTGGCTTCTCGAACTTCATCACCCACGACGTCAGCAATGTCGCCAGTGTCTCGAATGGGAATGACATGTTTGGGCTGCTCGACAAACACAACAACCCGCGCAACCTTGCTTCGGATCAGCAAAGCACTTTTGGTGTGACCAGACAGGTTCAATCCGCTCTGAAGAACGTCAACTACCTGGGCTTCGTCGACAATAGTCTCGGCGTTCCATCCGCCCAGATCTCAGGCTGGCTGTCGAACTCATCGTTCCTTGTCGGCGAGTATGGCGACGATGATCTTTCCCCCGTCTATCTCGTCGTTGCTGCTCGCGCACCCCGACAGGCGGCATCCGGGGCCATTGGCCTCAACAAATGGTGGCGTGCAGTGGAGAAGCTCGACTTCGAAACCGGCAAATGGCGGCGCGTTGGCAGCGGAACCAATAGAGTCGACGTCGAAATAACCACGATACCTCTCGAGCTCTATCGGCTAAATCCCTGAAACCACAACGATGCTCTTCGCTTGGTCAACTCCACCACGCGGGGCACTCTCCCGGCTGCTTTTGTGATTGCAGTGCCCGGCTCTCATTCAACCAGAAAAGCCGACGAGGTCCCCACTGTCTATCCATGGGTGGTCATGCCAGCCCCGTCTTCTCCGCACCCCGCTAGAATGAGCGGATGAAAGCACTGCACTCCCTGTTCCTCGCCGCCGCCCTCGCGCCGGCCCTGCTGACCCTGTCCGCACCCGCCCATGCCTGGGGCGCGCAAGGCCACCGCCTGGTCGCCGAAGTCGCCGACAGCCGCCTCAACCCGGCCACGCGCGCCGAAGTCGACCGCCTGCTGGCCACCGAACCCGGCGCCACCCTTGCCAGCATCGCGCCCTGGGCCGACCAGCTGCGCGCCAAGGACCCGGGCCTGGGCCGTCGCTCGGCCGGTTGGCACTACGTCAACATCGCCGAAGATGGCTGCCACTACGAGGCGCCGAAGCACTGCAAGAGCGGCAACTGCATCGTCGAAGCGCTGAAGGCGCAAAGCGCGATCCTCGGCGACCGCAGCCTGACCGATGGCGAGCGCCTGCAGGCGCTGAAATTCGTCGTGCATCTGGTCGGTGACATCCACCAGCCGATGCACGCCGGCTACGGCCACGACAAGGGCGGCAACGATTTCCAGCTGCAGTTCGGCAACCGCGGTACCAACCTGCACTCGCTGTGGGACAGCGGCATGCTCAACACCCGCAAGGTCGACGATGCCGGTTACCTGCCGGTGCTGCGCGCACTGCCGGCGCCGAAGCTGGCACGCCAGTCCAACCCGCAGCGCGATCCGGTCAGCTGGGCTGAAGCCAGCTGCCGCATTTCGGTGCAACCTGGCGTTTACCCTGCCTCGCGTAAGATCGGCGACGACTACACCACGCGCTACCGGCCGGTGGCCGAAGCGCAGCTGCGACTGGCCGGTGAAAACCTGGCGCAGTTGCTGAACCGCGTGCTCGCCACACGCTGAGGAGTGCCCGATGTCGGTCCAGGTGCAATCGTTCTTCCACCGTGACAGCAACACCTTCAGCTACCTGGTCAGCGACCCGGCCAGCAGCGAGGCCGCGCTGATCGACCCGGTACTGGATTACGACCCGGATACCGACGCCAGCAGCGAATCGCCGGTGCGCGCGATGCTCGATGCCATCGCGCAACAGCAGCTGCACGTGCGCTGGCTGCTGGAAACCCACGCCCATGCCGACCACGTGTCGGCGGGGCGTCGACTGAAGCAACGGTTCCCGCAGGCGACGCTGGCCATCGGCGAAGGCATCCGTGCGGTGCAGGCCACGTTTGCACCGCGCTATGGCCTGCAGCTGCCCGAGGAACATGCCGTCTTCGATCACCTGTTCGCTGATGGCGAGACGTTCGCACTGGGTGAACTGCAGGGGCGCATCATCGCCGTACCCGGCCACACCAGCGACAGCATCGCCTACCTGATCGACGATGCGCTGTTCACCGGCGATTCGTTGTTCATGCCCGATGGCGGCACCGCACGCTGCGATTTCCCCGGCGGCGATGCCGCGCAGTTGTACCGCTCGATCCAGAAGCTGTTGTCCCTGCCCGATGCGACTCGCGTGTTTGTCTGCCACGACTATGGTCCCGGTGGTCGCGCGTTCGCCAACGAAACCACCATTGGTGAGCAGCGCGCGCACAACATCCACGTGCATGACGGCGTGGCCGAAGCCGAATTCGTCAGCGTGCGCCAGGCCCGTGACGCGACGCTGGCCGAACCGGCGCTGATGCAGCCGGCGGTGAAGGCGAACATCCAGGGCGGGGCGTGAGGAATGCCAACAAGACGCTCAGGAGGCGAGCTCTGCTTGCCTCCTGAGCGATCACACGCGACTACCGACACACAGTTCCTGGTGTTGCTTTGGCGCCAGAGGCATTCACTCCGCTGACGATACGCTCGATGACAATCGCGCGCTTCGCCTTCGCAAGCTTCGCAAGCGACAGGCATATGCCTGCCTTCTGCACCGAATAGACCTCCGCTGCGATCTCGCTCACCTCCTCACTCGCCAGACCGTCGGCCACCCAGAAAAATTCAGCCAACGCATCCAATTGAGCACCGGAGAGCTTGCCCGCGCCCCGATCAACAACGCTGTGGACAGCAGGAATCACCACATCCTCAATGAACTCACCGCTCGATTCATCCGAACGATGGTCCTTCCTGTTGTATTCGGCAATCAATCTAGTCCCGATGACCACCAGGTCGGCACCCGCATCACGTGGCTGCGCTAGAGCAGGACACGCGAGAGTTGCAACAAGCCCAAACAGCAGCAATTTCTCACCCATTATCATGGCTTGTACTCCACTTCCAGTTCGATTTGCCCCCCATTCCTAAGGAGACCATTCATCAATGAGTCATGAACTTGATTATGGTATCCGCATACAACACCTACACAACCTTCGGTTCCCGGAACATTTCCGTCCGGATGAATTCGCAATAACTTCCTCCCGTCCTTGTCATCCAGATCCAAACTCCAACCATTGCCATCTGGACAGGTCATTGCTTTTGTACCGGAACGGTTCCTCAAATTTCGACCACCGTACTTTCCTTCAGGCAGCTTTCCCTTGCCCCAAGGCCCGGAGACGGCAGGTACGCGTATCTCCTGCCTCCACTCCGGCAATCCAGAACCCTTCAGCGATGAATCGAGCGACGGAGGCGCATAGCGGTTGTAACCGACCAAACTCTCTCCGTCGAATACATAGCGATCAGCCAGACCCAATGGATCAACCAGATTGATGGGATCCCCGCGAACATAGGTATAGGGGTTGACACCGCCCCCCAACCCTATGGGATCACTCTGGAGATAGCGTCCTATGCCAGGGTCGTAGTCACGGAAGCCGTTGTACCAGAACCCCGTTTCGGCATCATAGTACTGTCCCGGGAATCCAAGGTTGAGTCCTCCCATCTGATCCAAGGTGACCGTTCTTCCATAGGCATAGTTGAAGGCGCGCCACACAACTTGACCAGACGCACCCGTTGCCAATGCGGGACGGCCAAGATGATCAGCATGGACCTGATAGGCTTGGTCTCCCTGCGTGACACCGACCACCACCTGGCCGAACCAGATATAGTTCTTCCACGCTCCAGTGCCGTCCTTCTCCGCAACAATCTGATTCTGCCCACCGTAAGCATAGGTGGCCATCCCCCCGGAACGCGACTTTCCGATACGCTGCCCTGTTCCGTTTATTGTGTAGCGCGTCTCCACGCCATTGACTTCAACGCGCTGCAGGCGATTGAATCCATCATAGTAGAAGACTCGCTGATCCCCGGCAGCGCTTTCTCCAACCCGGTTCCCCACTGAGTCGTAGATATAGTGGCGATCGACATCCCCTAGACGGCTGGTTACATAGCCCACCAGTTGATTGCTTGTTTCTGCGAACTGGTAAGTTCGCAATGATCCCGCGTCGGAATGACTCAACCAATTTCCGTTTCCATCATAGGTCATGGAATGGGAAACGCCGTTGCGCTGAAGGGTGCCAATTCGTCCGGCTGCATCGTAGGCGATTGACTGGCTCATTGCGCCATCGATGTTGTCAATGATGGAACTTATCCTTCCCGCGCCGTCGTAAGTATAGGAGATGTCATCAAGCACAGTCGTTTGGTTCGCGGAAAGCACCCTACGCCCATCCAACCTTCCTGCCGAATCATAATGTCGTCGATGTGCCACCCCGTTACCCATGATCCATCCAGTCAAACCACCGTTCGCCGCATAAGTCGCATCGGTGATGAACTCCTTGTTCCAGCCAGCACCACGCGCTGAGAGTGATCTGAGCCATGCGCCGTTGTATCCATACGTTACAACCATGCCGTCCGGGTRAACCATCTCAGACAACCTTCCCGCAGCATCGTAGGAGAAAGCCGTTCGCGCAACTGCCAAACCAGGAACCGCAGGCTGCTCTTCGCGATAGGCCATCTGTCCATCCTGAGCGTATCCAATTTTCAATGTAGAGTCGGCAACGGTGGCAGTGCATAGCCTGCCCACGCCATTCGGGCATGCATCGTAGTCCAGTATTCGTTCATCAGAACCAGACGAGATTGAACGAACACGGCCGAGCGCATCATAGATTGCACTGACGATCACTCCATCAGCCCGCGTGGTACTCATGACTCTCGACGGCGGAGTGTATGAAAGGGTGGTTACCCCAGTATCTGGACTCTCCTGCCGCCAGAGACGATCGAATCCATCGCGGACGTAATGCGTGATCAGGCCCTTGGCATCGGTGAGTGCGGTGATGCTGTCCAACGCATTGTACTGGTAGCGAATGATTGCTCCGGCACCGTTCCTCGAGCTCGCGCGCCGCCCGAGTGCATCGTAAGTGTAGACCTCGCTTTCACCCTTCCCGTTGATCCGCTCAACAACGTTACCGTTGCCATCAAATCGTTGACGGTAAATTGTTCCATCACCTTCAACACGCGCAATCATCCGGCCGAGCTCGTCGTAACTGTAGGTGATCCGCGAGAGCACCTCCCCTGGCTGGACACCGGCCACCGTCGACACGGCCGTCTCCGCGATATTCTCACCCCGACTCATCAGCCACAGGCGCATGCCGGCGGTAGTTACATTGGTCAGAGCGACACTGCCGCTCGGCCCAGACGCCAACTGAGTGCCCGCTCCATTGCCAACAGCCCCCCAAAGCTGCGCATCGCCTTCGGAGACGAGCCACTGGACCGTCGTGGAGCAGGTCGACTGTCCCCATGGAATCGTGCACGGACTCGGGCTCGCAGAGATGCTGCCTACCGGTGCCGGCTGGACGCGATACGTGCCAGACGAACCGATCAGGCTGTTCGCTCCTCCAACAGGCGAGATACCGTGGACATACAGCGGTTGCCCAACCTGCTCACGACGCTGGGCATAGTTCAGCGGAATGGTGAAGCGGTAATTTGTGCCGGACGCCTTGCATGCCGTGGCTACGGCGGGTTCACTGACCTGATCGGCGCGGGCACTGGCGAGAAATACTCCTCCCTGCCCTGCCGCACCACGGACATACAGATGAACGTCGATGGGATCATTGCGGCTTGTGCTGCAAGCCCAGCCACGCAATGACGTTCCATCACTTGAGAGTCCATCAATGTTGCCGGTGACGACCGAAGGAGGCGCTGTCACTGTGACAGCCACGTTGGTGGTGTAGACACCGAACCACTCCACCCCGTCTTGCACCATCTGCCACTGGAAGTTGTACACGCCTGGCGTGGTTGGGGCACGCAGCTGGGCATTGATTACCGCCGTGGCGCCTGGACCAATGTCACCAGGTAACGCAAGGCGATGACTGCCCCATACGGTGCTATTGTTCAGCGCGCCCAGCGCGTAGCCCGCGGCCGGACTCCACGTAGTGTTTCCGGCATTGTTCATGCGCAGGGAGACGTTGTATGTCTTCCCTGCTTCCATCTGCGAAGGCACGTTCTGATCAATAAAATGCGCCTTGTTGATCGGACCATTCACCCACAGTGTCGCCAGACCTGACGAAGCACCGAAGCGCCCGACGCCGTTCCGCATCATCTGCAACTGGAATCCATATTCGCCAGGTGGGGGAGTGGTCACATTGATATTGAAAGTGACCGTCTGCCCTGGAGCGACCGGCTGCGGCACAGGAACATTGGAGAATGACCACGTGCTGGCGTAGCTGTCATGCGCTCCTCCCAGCTGATATTCATTGCCTGCCGGCCAAGTGGTATTTCCGCTGTTGCGCACCGTCGCGGTGAACGTATAGGGCGTGCGATGCTGCAGGGGACCAGGGATTGTCGAACCGACGAACTCGGCGCCGTCGAAAGGTGCCGGAGGTGCATTGACCGTAATTGGACCGACCGCCGATACCAACGACCGTCGAGTCTGATCGCCATCGGGAAGATTGCGCACCGCATCGGCACGCAGTTCGTAGTAATAGGTCCCCGGACTGAGACCTGCCTCGCGATATACACCACCCGCCTGGATGGTCACCACAATGCCATTGCGCAACAGCCTCAGCCCATCGATGTACTCCGCCTTGGGACCTGTGGTGGTGACTCCCCAATTCACCTTCAACTCGAAAACTGCGGGGGCCTGGTAGCTGTTGGTTGGAGGGCCGTCCAGCCTGATCCATCCCTCGGCGGAGGCACTTCCAACCGCTGCAATCAACAGCAGGGCTCCGAGAACAATGCGGAAAAGCGCGGTCATGGCTGAGTCCCTCGGCCCGGATCGGCGAACACCCGCTGTATGGTTTCGCTGACAGGAAGTGACAGTGCGTTATACGTGTACCGGGTCTCCGCAAAACTCCCGCCTGGCTCCGGCATTGACGTAGAGAGCAGGCGCCCGGCCACGTCGTAGAGATTGGAAATGCGGACACCATCCGGGCCAGTTACTGAGGCAAGCTTGCCAAAGGCATCGTACTCGTACCGGGTAGTCCGCGTTCCAGCGGCCAGTTCAAGCCGCACCTCGGCAGGTCGTCCTCGTGAGTCATAGGTGAAATTCGTACGCACGCCATTCTCGTCAATCGAATAGCCGGGATATCCGTAGCCCGTGTAGTCGCCCATGACGACGGCGTGCCCAAGGCTGTTCTCGATCCGCACCAGATCGCCCATGCTCGAATAGGTCGATATCACCGCATCACCTGCCCCTGGGCCCGGCCCATCCTCGACCATCCTGCTTACCAGGCCATTGGGATGCAGCTGATAGCTGAAGGTAGTTGTCTGAACCTCCCCCTGTGCATTGCCGGGTACCAGGTTCTTCTCAGACCTGGAGGTCAATCGATTATTGCCGTCATAGGCGTAACTGGTCTCCAGCACGCCCTGCAGAGTCTCGGAGGAGATCCGATTGCTCTGCTCGTCCCACTCGTAGATCGCTACACGCGCCACGGGAGTTCCACTCGCCTCCTCGCGACGAAGAAGGTGCCCATGGGCGTCATATTGGTAGCGGGTCAGGTTCCCTTCGAAATCGGACGTGAGCGATTTATTCCCATTGTCGTCGTAATGTGTCTCGCCAACCCCTGCGGCACAATTGGCCGACGGAAGTCCTTCGATGGCGACCAGTCTCCTGTCCTTGAAACGATAGCGGGCGACCTTTCCCAGCGGGTTGGTCTCCACGGTAACGCTCTCTCCATTGGCTCCCGGTTCATACGCGAAACCAAACCGCTCGACGCCCCCCGTATGCGCCGTCGAAGTCGCTCGGTTCTTCTCGTCGTACGTGAACATTGAGTAGCGGCGACCATTGATCGACTTCCCCGTGAGCAGCGGTAGTCCGTAGGTCTGCCCCAACTCCTTGTACAGGTAGTGATACTTGACCGTGGTGGCAGGAGTGCCGTTGTAGGTAACCGACTCCAGGAACCCGTACACGTCCTGGGTGTAGCCGTAATCAATGGTGTTTCCCTGCGGGTCCCGCACCTTGATCACACGCGGATCAACGCCAGTCTGCGCATTTTTCTGGATCCACGTGAACTCCATATAGCGGCCATTGCTATGGGTGACACGCTGCAGCTGGGCACCTTCAGGACCACCGTAACTCAAGGTCCAGCGCACTCCATTGGCGTTTCGGATCTCCACCATTCTGGTGCCTTCGTAGGTCTCCGTAGTCAGGTCGGGGCTCAGGTAGATCCACTTTCCGCCCGCAACTGACTTCAATTGCCCACTCTGCTGAGCACCATCCTCCCGGTAAATGCCGTCTCCCCCTCGCTTGAATACCAGATAGCGACCGTCGGGGCGGCGCATGCGCGCCTCGTTCGAGTCTGTGTAGACGACCAACTGCCGATCAAGGTTGCTGTACCACGTGTCGAAGATGTTGAAGCGATCCATCACAGCCGAGTTGAAGGTGCGCTCGAGCGTCAATGGCATCTCACCACCGCCGGTGAAATCCAGTTCGGTTTCCACCTTCGTACCGGTGCGAAGAACCACCGGGTTGCCACTCTTGGGGCACTCGTCGGCGGCATCCTTCCCCGACTGGTCCGGCTCTCCCTTACTGGGTTCGACGAAGTCATCCCATTGATTTGGCCTAGGGAAAAGATTTGAAGGAACGCCCCAGAGCGCCATGAACCCATCCAGTCGCCCAGGCACTACACCGTCGGGGACAGCATCCACACGGGGAAGGTTGGTGATGCCCTGTCCTGCGCCCGAGCCGGCACCACCCGCTCCCGGCTGATTCTGGATGATGCGCCCGTCAGCCTCAGCAGATGCCAAGCAGACAATGACGCTCAACAGTGCAGCGGAAAAAGGATAGAGTTCGCGACACATCCGCCACGTAGCGGCTCCCTGGGTGCGTCGAGTGGGCAGGAGGCAGGACATCAAGCGGAATGCCGAATCCATACGTATTCCCTCGCATGGATTCGCGCACGCGCCATCCATGACGTCGTCAACACGTTGATACTGCGATTGATCCGCCAAGCACTGGCGGCTCCCCTGGGTAGGGCGTTGCGCCCCCAAGCCCCAGCCGCCTAGATACGCCCGAAACCGGCCATTGTCAACAACCGTTACATCACCGTATCCGACAGCATGGCCTGCCGCTACCGCCCCTCCCTCCGCACCACATGYTGGCCCTTTACGATCTCGAAGGTGAAGGCGTACAGCAGGCTCACCGGCACCGGTTCGACTCGCTCGGCGCCTTGGCAGTCGCCACGGTCGCTCGGCACCTTGCCGGGGGCGAAGTGGCAGACCGCGGCGGGCGAATACTTCCACATCGCCACCGCCTCCTGCGCAGCCTGCAACAGCGGCGCATTCTCGCTCGCCGCGCCTGCAGCGCATTCGCTGCGGTCGACCAGCGCCAGGCTGCGCTCGACAGCACCTTCGGCATCGATCACCACCTGCAGGCAGATCGTGGTCGCCGCCATTTCGGTGCGCGGGTCACGATCACCAATCTGCGGATCCGGCGCCGCATACAGCTGCGGCATCCGATAGCCTTCGGTCGCTCCCAGCGTGTACGCCTGCACCTGGCCGCTGCCGCCTTTCCCTTCCGCATGCAGGCGCTGATGGCCGACACTCTCATTGCGGGTATCGACGGTGGTCAACCGTTCCTGGGTGGCGCAGCCTGCCAGCATCCCCGCTGCCAACAGCAGTGCGAAGCGCATCACCTGGCGGTCTCCGTCACCTCGTCGCTCTCATCCATGGCGAAGGTGATCGGAATGCGTACTGCGCCCGCCACCGGCTTGCCGTTCTTCAGCGCCGGGCGATAGGTCCAGCTTCGCGCTGCTGCAATCGATACCGCTTCGAACACGCCCGGATTGGTGGCGCTCACTACACGCACATCGCTGACAGCACCCTGCGCATCAACGTCGACGCGGAGCACCACCACGCCTGTCTGGCTCTGCTCGAACGCGCTCTTCGGGTAGCTCGGTGGTGGCATCTTGTCGACCCGGATCTCCCGATCCATGACGGCCACGGTTGGGCCGGCCGCCATTGCTCCACCCTGGCTGGCCCACGCCACCGCCCCCACGCCCAGGCACAACCCGACCACCAGCACCTGCCCCGACACCCACGGCAATGCCTTCCGCTTGGACTGCTTCAACATGGCGATACGCTCCTTCAACACGGGTTGGCTGCGCCAGTGGCATACCGCCGGCGCAACCGGATGGACCAGCTGCGCCTTCAGCAGCGTGCTGGCGTAGAGGCCGCGCAGCGCAGGCTGCGGGGCAATGGTGCGGGCGTCGCAGGCCAGTTCCTGGTCACGCAGGAAACGGCGTGCGGCCCATGGCAGCAGCGGATGGAACCAGAACACCGCGCGCATCAGCAGCAGTACGCCGTTGGCCCAGTGATCGCCATTGCGACGATGGCTGTGCTCGTGCTGCAGGATCAGTGCCTGCTCCTGTGCAGTGAACTGCTGGTCGAAATCGGGGCCGACCACGATGCGCGGCCGCCACAGGCCCACCAGCGCCGGCAGCCCGGGATCGCCACTGGCCTGCCAGCTGCCATCGGAGCGTGGCCGCAGCGCGCCCAGGTTCCGCTCGAAGCGACGCTGTGCACGCAGGTCGCGCAGCAGGCAGGCGCCTGTGCCCAGCGTCCACACCAGCAACAGCACCAAAGGCCATTGCAGCGACGCCGTTGGCAGGCTGTCCACGGCTTCCGGCACGACCTTCAGCGGCAAGGTCGGCACATGCTGCAACAACGCGACATGTGGCAGGGGAATCAGCAGCGTGACCAACAACAGAGGCAGCAGCCACCAGCTGCGGTAAGCCAGCCCGGCGCCGCCCAATCGCACCAGCAACGGCCGCGTCACCGCCAGCAGGATTACGCCCAGCGCCAGCCACAGACTGGCACGCCACAGTCCGTCGAGCAGCTCATTCATCATCCAGCTCCTGGATCAGCTTCTTCAGTTCGGCGATGTCCTGCGCGCTGAGCTGGCCGCGTTCGCTGAAGTGCGCCACCAGCGGCGCCACCCGGCCCTCGAAGACACGCCCGAGGAAGTCCTGGCTCTGCGCTTCCACCCAGGCCTGGCGCTGCAGCAGCGGCCGGTACAGATAGCGCCGGCCATCGCGCTCGGCGGCGATCGCGCCCTTGGTCAGCAGGCGGTTGAGCAGGGTCTTGATGGTCGGCTCAGCCCAGTCGCGGTGGGCCAATGCGGCCACCACCTCGTCGGCGCTACGCGGTGCCTGCTGCCACAGCACCTCCATCACAACGGCTTCGGCTTCGCTGATCGGGGTCATGGTTTACATCCGTAATCGACGACTCGATTACGCGCGTAATCGAATCGACTGTCAACCCCTCGACCGGTAATTCATCGCGCCTGCGCCAGCATGGGGGCATCCACCGCAGGTACCGGCATGATGCCCTTGCGCAAACGTGATTTCCCGGTCGAGCAGGCCCGGCGCTTCCTCGAGCCCGGCCCCATCGTGCTGGTCAGCACCGCCTGGCAAGGCCAGCGCAACCTGATGACGATGGGCTGGCACATGGTGATGGGCTTCTCGCCCTCGCTGGTGGCCACCTACCTCTGGAACGAGAACCATAGCTTCAGCCTGGCCCGCAGCAGCGGCGAATGCGTGATCAACATCCCGGGCGTGGAGCTGCTGGACACGGTGGTCGATATCGGCAACTGCAGCGGCCGTGACGTGGACAAGTTCGAACGGTTCGGCCTGGATGCGATGCCAGCGCGGGAGGTGGGGGCACCGCTGGTGGGCCAGTGCCATTCCAGCTTCGAGTGCCGCCTGCATGACGACAGCCAGGTCGAATCGAGCAACCTGTTCATCTGGGAAATCGTGCGCGCCCATGTTGCGCCTCGCCCAAAGCTGCCACGCACGGTGCATTACCGGGGCGATGGGCAGTTCATGGTGTCCGGTGCCGAAGTCTCGCGTCGACGGCGGTTCAAGCCCGACATGCTGTAATGCCAGCACTCCCCCAAGCAGGACCGCCCCGGATGACCGAACACCTCACCGACCTCGACGCCGCCGTTGACTGGCTGTTTGCGCGCGTGGATGGGCCGCTGCGGATCGGTGCGCCGCTGGCGCTGGGCAAACCACACCGCCTGCTCAACGCCCTGTATGCGCGCGTCGAACAGGACCCGTCGCGGCCGCTGCAGCTGTATACCGCGCTGTCACTGAACCCGCCGCAGGCAAAGGGCAACGGCCTGGAAGCGCGCTTTCTGGCACCGTTCGCGGCCCGCCACTTCGGTGAAGACTTCCCGCGCCTGGCCTACGCCGATGCAATCGCCCGCGACGCACTGCCGGCACACGTGCAGGTGGAAGAGTTCTACATGCAGTCCGGTGCCCTGCTCGGTTCGCGGCAGGCGCAATCCAGCTACACCAGCCTCAACTACACCCACGCTGCCGACGCGGTAGCGCAGCGCGCGCCGCAGGTGATCGTGCAGAAAGTGGCGATGCGCCCGGACGACCGGCGCCTTTCGCTGTCGTGCAACAACGACATCACCCAGGACACACTGGACGCGATGACCGCACGCGGCCTGCCACGCCCGCTGCTGGTCGCCGAGATCGATCCGCAGCTGCCGTATCTGGGCGGCACCGCCACGGTCGACGTGTCCTTCTTCGATCTGGTCATCACCCCGCCAGCGCCGTATCCGGCGTTGTTCGGCCTGCCACGGCAACCGGTGGCCGACGCCGACTACGCCATCGGCCTGTATGCCAGCACCCTGGTGCGCGACGGGGGCACCCTGCAGATCGGCATCGGCACCCTGGCCGATGCACTCAGCCACGCATTGGTACTGCGCCACACCGACAACGCACGCTACCGCCGCGTGTTGAACGCGCTGGATCCGCAACTGGCCAGCCATCCGCTGGTACAGGAGATCGGCGGACTGGACCCGTTCGAGATCGGCCTGTACGGCTGCAGCGAAATGCTCAACGAGGGCTTCCGCCGGCTGGTGCAGACCGGTGTGATCAAGCGCAAGGTRCATGACGATCTGGCACTGATGCAGCGCATCGAAAACGGCAGCACGCTGTCCATCGACCATGCCACGCTGGAGGCCGAGGGCGAATACCTGCACGGCGCGTTCTACCTGGGCTCATCCGAATTCTATGAGTGGCTGCGCACCCTGCCCGAGGACGAATGCCGGGCGATCGGCATGCGCCGCATCAGCGAGATCAACCAGCTGTACGGTGGCAACGAAACGCTGGAGCGCCTGCAACGCCGTCACGCCCGCTTCTTCAACTCCTGCATGATGGCCACCGCGCTTGGCGCGGCGGTATCCGATGCACTGGAGGATGGCCGTGTGGTCTCGGGCGTGGGCGGCCAGTACAACTTCGTGGCGATGGCGCACGCCCTGCCGGAAGCCCGCAGTGTGCTGATGTTCCGCGCCGCCCGTGATGATCGCGGCCAGCGCGAATCCAATGTGCGCTGGAACTACGGGCACACGACCATTCCGCGCCACCTGCGTGACATCTATCTCAACGAGTACGGCATCGCCGACGTGCGTGGCCTGACCGACGACGACTGTGTGCACGCCATGGCGGCCATCACCGAAGCGCCGTTCCAGGGCGCGCTGCTGCAGCAGGCCTTCGCCGCGCGCAAGCTGGCCGCCACGGCGCAACCTGATGCGCAGCGGCAGCAGCGCAACACACCCCAGGCGCTGGCGGCGGCGCTGGCGCCGTTCCGCAACGATGGCACCCTGCCCGATTACCCGTTGGGCAGCGACTTCACCGAGATCGAACAGGTGCTGGTGAAGGCACTGGGCTGGTTGAAGGCCAATACACAGACGCGCGGCAGCAAGCTGCGTACCGTGTGGGACGCGCTGTGGCAGCCTGCAGGTGATGGTGACGCGGTGTATCTGCAGCGGATGGAACTGCAGTCGCCCAAGGACTTCGGCGAACGGCTCAATGCACGGTTGTTGAGGCTGGCCCTGGCGCGTACCGCGTGATCGCGCGGAGGGTAGCGCCGGGCCATGCCCGGCGGACAACGACCAGTGCCAACCAAGGTTGGCACCTACCGCAGTAGCGCAGCGCGCTATCCTGTACCGATGAACGACGATTCCCGTTTCCTGCATGACCTGCAACGCCGCCAAGCCGACGGCGAACACCTGCGTTATCTCTGCTTCTGGGGCCACCAGCCGCCGCGCAGGGGCGTGGCGGCGTCGTGTTTCAGCCAGTGGTACGACGCAGGTTTCAACATCGATGGCGTGCACTACCGCACCGCAGAACACTACATGATGGCCGGCAAAGCGCGCCTGTTCGGCGACACGAAGATTCTCGACCAGATACTGGCCAGTGCGACGCCGGAGAGCGCCAAGGCACTAGGCCGCAGGATCGAAGGCTTCGACGATGCCAAATGGGCGCAGGCGCGCTACGCCCTGGTGGTCGAAGGCAATCGGGCCAAGTTCTCGCAGAATGCGGCGCTGGGTGATTTTCTGCGCGCCACGGCAGACCAGGTTCTGGTGGAAGCCAGTCCGGTGGATTTTATCTGGGGAATCGGCCTGGCCAAGGATCACGCCGATGCGCACAACCCTGCGCGGTGGCGCGGATTGAATCTGCTGGGGTTTGCGCTGATGGAAGTGCGGGACACGATGTAACGCGCATCCACGCGTGGCGTGGATCTACGGGCACGGCGGGCGAAACGGATCGACCGACAAAGAAAAGGCCGRCTTTCGCCGGCCTTTTCCCTATCCATTGCAGCGGGACTTACAGCGCCTTGGCTGCTTCCACCACGTGCGCGGTGGTGATGCCGAAGTGCTGGTACAGCTTGTCGGCCGGGGCCGAGGCACCGAAGGTGTCGATACCGATCACTGCACCGTCCAGGCCGACGAACTGGCGCCAGAAGCCGGTGACGCCAGCTTCGATGGCCACGCGCTTGCGCACGGCGTTCGGCAGCACCGATTCGCGGTAGGCCGCATCCTGGCGCAGGAACACATCGGTGGACGGCATCGAGACCACGCGGGTCTTCAGGCCGGCCGCATCCAGCTGCGCCTTCGCTTCGGTCGCCAGCGAGACTTCCGAACCGGTAGCGATCAGGATCACGTCCGGAGTGCCGGCAGCATCGGCCAGCACGTAACCACCGCGCTCGATCTGTGCGATCTGCTCAGCGTCGCGCGGCTGGTGCGGCAAGTTCTGGCGGCTGAACACCAGGCAGCTCGGGCCGTCCTGACGGGTGATCGCAGCCTTCCAGCTCACGGCCGACTCGACGGCATCGCACGGGCGCCACACGTCATTGTTCGGGATGTAGCGCAGCGAGGCCAGATGCTCCACCGGCTGGTGGGTCGGGCCGTCTTCGCCCAGGCCGATCGAGTCGTGGGTGTAGACGTGGATGGCGTGGGCCGGGATCAGCGCGCTCATGCGCACGGCATTGCGGGCGTAATCGCTGAACACCAGGAAGGTGGCGTCGAACGGGATGAAACCACCGTGCAGGGCCAGGCCATTGGCGATCGCGGTCATGCCGAACTCGCGCACACCGTAGTACACGTAGTTGGCATTGGCATCGTCGGTGGCGACGGACTTGCTGCCTTTCCACAGGGTCAGGTTGGAGTGCGCCAGGTCAGCCGAACCGCCAACGATTTCCGGCAGCAGCGGCGCGAACGCCTCGATGGCCAGCTGCGACGCCTTGCGCGAGGCAATGGTCTGGCCTTCGGCGGCAACCTGGGCGATGTAGGCGTCGGCCTTGGCGATGAAGTCGGCCGGCAGATCACCATGCGAGCGACGGGTCAGTTCAGCGGCTTCGGCCGGGTACTGCGCAGCGTACTTGTCGAACTGCTGCTCCCACTCGGCCTGACGCAGGGTGCCGGTACCGCCTGCACGCCAGCCGGCGTAGATCTCTTCGGGAATCTCGAACGGGCCGTAGTTCCAGTCCAGCGCCTTGCGGGTGGCTTCCAGTTCGTCCTTGCCCAGCGGTGCGCCGTGGCTGGATTCCTTGCCGGACTTGTTCGGCGAGCCGAAACCAATGGTGGTGCGGCAGCAGATCAGGGTCGGCTTGCCGTCCTGCGACAGGGCCGCTTCGATACCGGCCTTGATGCTCTCCGGATCGTGGCCATCGACGCCACGGACCACGTTCCAGCCATAGGCCTCGAAACGCTCCGGGGTGTTGTCGGTGAACCAGCCTTCGGTGTTGCCGTCGATGGAGATGTGGTTGTCATCCCAGAAGCAGACCAGCTTGTGCAGGCCCCAGGTGCCGGCCAGCGAGGCGGCTTCGTGGGAAATGCCTTCCATCAGGCAGCCATCGCCCATGAACACCCAGGTGCGGTGATCGACGATTTCCAGCTCCGGGCGGTTGAAGCGCTGTGCCAGCAGCTTCTCGGCCAAGGCAAAACCGACGGCGTTGGCGAAACCCTGGCCCAGCGGACCGGTGGTGGTCTCCACGCCCGGGGTCTCGTGACGCTCCGGATGGCCAGCGGTGTGGCTGCCCAGCTGGCGGAACGCCTTCAGCTGCTCGATCGGCAGGTCATACCCGCTCAGGTGCAGCAGCGCGTACTGCAGCATCGAGCCGTGGCCGTTGGACAGCACGAAGCGGTCGCGGTTGAACCACTGCGGGTTGTTCGGGTTGTGACGGTGGTAGTCGTTCCAGAGGACTTCGGCGATGTCGGCCATGCCCATGGGCATGCCGGGATGGCCGGACTTTGCGGTTTCAACCGCATCGGCGGCGAGGAAGCGGATGGCGTTGGCCAACTGGCGACGGGTAGGCTGCGTCATGGTTCTGTCGGAATCGGGAGGCGGCCGCGGAACTGCGGGCGGCCTATTGTCCCACAGACGCCCGGCAGGGTCAGGTCGACCAGGGCGGTAGTGCCGGCCGTTGGCCGGCAACGTCGAGATCTGCGCTGGATTCCGCATATGAAGAGGGGTCGGAGCCCCTTCCTGCGGAAAGGAATCCGACCCCGATCAGGTATTGCCTGGGTCAGTTGTCCAGACGGGCCGCGGCGGCCGCGGCCTCGGCCGGAGTGTCCGGCGCTTCGCCCTTGGCCACCAGGGTGGTCAGGGCCAGGTCACCGGTCACGTTCAGCGCGGTGCGGCACATGTCCAGGAAGTGGTTCACGCCCAGGATCAGGCCGATGCCCAGCGGATTGACGCCAACCATCGCACAGATCATCGCCACCACCGGCAGCGAGCCGGACGGCACACCGGCCGTACCGATACCACCAAGGATGCAGACCGCCATCACCATGACCTGCTGGCCGATGCTCAGGTCGACACCGAAGAACTGGGCCAGGAAGATCACCGTCACGCCCTCGAACAGCGCCGTGCCGTTCTGGTTGGCGGTGGCGCCCACGGTCAGCACGAAGCGCGACACGCGCTGCGGCAGGCCCATCTGGTCAGCCACGCGCAGCGCGGTCGGCAGGGTGGCGTTGCTGGAGGCGGTGGAGAAGGCCATCACCGTGGCCTCCTGGGTCTGGCGGAAGAACGCCAGCGGTGAACGGCCCGACAGCCACACCGCGGTGCCGTAGGTCACCACCATGTGCAGCCCCAACGCCAGCACCACCACGCCCACGTAGGCACCCAGGCGGATGATCAGATCGAAACCGAACAGCGCGGCCAGGTTGAACATGAAGCAGGCCACTGCATACGGCGCCAGGCGGATGACCAGGTTGATCAGGGTCATCGAGATCTCAAACACGCCTTCGATGGCGCGACGCAGCGGGGCGACCTTGGCCTCGTCGGTCAGCACCATGCCGA